>CAXNEU010000001.1:0-54757 GCA_964201705.1 Candidatus Planktophila sp.
CCTCGCCAGAAGTTAACTGAAAAATCGGTGGAAGTATTTCTTAAATTAGTTCCAAGTGTTTCCGAAGGAACCCAAGCAACTCATCGCTTCTTCGCAACCTTCTTATCAGTCGTAGCGGGCATCGGCCTTCTAATTCTTCTTGCAGTAAACATTCTCTTGGCACAAGATGCTTTTACACTATCTGCGCTAAAGGCTGATGCAAAAATTGTGGCAGATCAACGCGAAGCGATTAATCGCCAGATTGAAGCCGCATCTTCTCCTGAATCACTTGCAGCGACAGCGCAATCGCTTGGAATGCGCCCTTCAAATTCTCCGGTATTTCTTAATTTAGATGAAGTGGCACAGGCGCTAGCAAATGGAGATATTAAACGTGGGTAATTTAAATCTTGCCGCCTCGCGGATTCGCATACTCACAGTCATTATCTTTATCTTCTTCCTTTTGTTCGCCGCTCGACTAATTCAAATTCAGGCGATACAAGCCAGTGACTATCGCAGCAAGGCCGCAAACGAGATGGAGTCAACTCGCGCAATCCCAGCGCCGCGTGGTGAAATCACCGATATCAATGGAATCGCATTTGCGCGAAGCGTATCTGCTATAAATATTGTGGTCGATCAAACTGTAATTACCGATTCAGCTCAGGCGGCTAACTTTGCCGCTCCATATCTTGGAATGACAGTGGCTCAAGTTCAAAGTGCAATCACAGGAAGTAAGCGTTATTCGATAGTTGCCAAGAACGCAAAGCCAGCAATTTGGCGTGATCTAAGCGGGGCAATTGAATCTTTTAACGAATCTTTGAGTAAAGAGAATTTTGGTAAGCGAATTGTTGGCTTCCGTGCTGAGAGAAATTACATCCGCGAATATCCTTCTGGCTCACTTGTTTCATCACTTGTTGGATTTGTGCGTCAAGATGGCATCGGCGCAACTGGAATTGAATTCAGTATGAACTCCAAAATCACTGGTACTGATGGAAGATATTCATATGCTCGTGGACTTGGCGCTGAAATTCCAGGATCTCAAAACGAGATAATTGGGGCTAAAAAGGGCACCACGGTTCGGCTGACGATCGATCGCGATGTGCAATGGGTCGCTGCAAAAGCTATTCAAGAGGCGGTAAGTAAAGCCCGTGCCCAAAGTGGCACTGTAATCGTTATGGATCCCAAAACGGGACAGATTTTGGCGCACGCAACAGCACCAACTTTTGACCCTAATAACACTAAGAAAGTCTCAGCAGCTCTGATGCGCAATCCATCAGTGCAAGATGTTTACGAGCCTGGCTCGACTGGAAAAGTTATGACGTTGGCTGCAGCACTTGAAGAGAAGAAGATAACTCCAGAAACAGTCTTGAAAGTTCCGTATTCACTCAAGCGCGCTGGTGAGACTTTTTCCGATCATGATCGCCATCCAGTTCAGTATTTAACTACTTCTGGAATCTTGGCAGTCTCATCAAATACTGGAACGATAAAAATTGGTGAGATGCTGTCTAACAATACTTTGTATGGCTACTTATCTAAATTTGGTATTGGAAAATCAACCGGCTCGGGTCTGCCGGGTGAATCTGCGGGTATTTCTCGCCCAGTAAGCGATTGGTCCGGGACCACTGCGCCAACCGTGGCATTTGGTCAGGGATATGCACTTACGGCGATGCAAGCAACAAGTATCTTTGCAACGATCGCTAACAACGGTGTTCGCGTTTCCCCGACAGTTATCGCCGGAACAACAGATGCATCAGGAAAATACACCGCCTCCATTCCTCGCACCAATGAACGAGTAATCAGCGCAGAAACTGCCAAGCAATTACGGATCATGATGGAGTCAGTTGTTTCGGGGCAAGGTACCGCGCCAAGTGCAGCAATACCGGGTTATCGCGTGGCTGGTAAAACCGGTACTGCAAATCGTTACAACACAGATTGTGGCTGCTACAGCGGATACACAGCATCATTTATCGGTTTTGCACCAGCAGATAATCCAAAATATGTAATCAACGTAACGATTCAAGATCCGAAAGGAGCACACTTCGGCGGTTCACTTGCCGGCCCCGTCTTTAAAAAGGTGATGACATTTGTTCTTCAATCCGAACACGTCGCGCCAACAGGAACAAAAGTTTTGCCTGTCGCACTTACACAAAAGGAATTACTCAAGAAACAAAGCCAATCATCTGAGGCGAAGATTTCACAAGCGAGTGTAAAGAAGAGATAATGCGACCATTTAATGCTCCTGCGCTTACGCTCGCCAAAATTGCAGAATCTTGTAACGCCGAGAGCTCAACAGGTGCAGATCTTCTAGCAGAAATCGTAATTAGTGGAGCCACGCACAGTGACAGCGAAGTAATGCCCGGGGATTTGTTTGTGGCAATTCCTGGAGCCAAACGTCACGGCGCTGAATTTGCTGAGAGTGCAAAGAAACGTGGTGCGGTTGCGGTGTTGACCGATGCATCAGGTGCAAAACTCATTAAAGACCTTCCGGTTCTTGTAGTACATAACCCCCGACTAGTCGCCGGGCGAGTTTCTGCACTTCTATATAGCGAGCCTATGCGTGATTTACATTGCATCGCCATCACCGGAACAAACGGGAAAACGACTGTAACTACTTTGCTGCACCAGATTTTTAGCGCTGCCCATCGCGAATGTGGTTTGGTTGGGACTGTTGAAACACGAATTGGTAACGAAGTTATTGCCAGTAAGCGCACAACGCCTGAGGCTACCGATTTACAAGCACTGGCAGCGGTGATGAGAGAGCGCCACATGCGCCATTTAGTTATTGAAGCCTCAAGTCACGCGCTGCAGTTGAACCGACTAGAAGGCGCTCATTTTGCCATAGCTGGTTTCACAAATTTAACGCAAGATCATTTAGATTTTCACGGAAGTATGGAGAGCTACTTCGCAGCAAAGGCTGCGCTATTTAACTTTGCACTGGCAGAGTTGGCCTGCATCAATATCGATGATCCGTACGGTGCAAGGCTTGCAGCAAGCACCGAACTCCCAGTTTTATCTATCTCCCGTTCTAATCCGAAGGCAATTTGGCACTACGCACAGATTGATTCGCAGGCCAAACGCGTTCAGTTGAAGATTCGTGGCTCGGGCGGGATTTTGATAGAGACCGCAACGACTTTGCGGGGCGGATATAACTTCGATAACTTATTGATGGCAATAGCTATTGCAGTTGAATCCGGAGTTGATCCAATTGATATCGCGGCGATAGTTCCGAAGATTTCAGGAGCAGCAGGAAGACTAGAAGAAGTTTCGGTGGGACAAAATTTCAACGCCTATGTCGACTATGCGCATACTCCTGATGCAGTTTCAAATGTACTCAAATCCATCCGCGAATTTACTTCTGGAAAAGTGATAGCTGTTCTAGGTTGCGGGGGAGACCGTGACGCAAGTAAGCGACCATTGATGGGTAAGGCGCTAATTGAAAGCGCCGATATCGCAATTTTCACAAGCGATAACCCACGATCAGAGGATCCATCAGAAATCTTGCGTGAGATGGTTGTCGGATTAACTCTTTCTGATCCATCACAAACAATAAGTGATCGCGCTAGTGCAATTGCCCACGCTGTTTCTATTGCAGAACCTGGCGATACCGTAGCAATTCTTGGAAAGGGTCATGAGTTAGGGCAAGAGATAAAAGGACAGTTATTTGAATTTGATGATCGCTTAGTTCTTGCGCAAGCAATTGAGGCAAAGCGATGATCGCGCTAAAGGCTTCCGAGATCGCTCAGATTGTTGGAGGCGAACTTAAAGGTTCTGATGTGACTGTAACCGCGGCACCGATTTTCGATTCAAGCCAAGCGACCCTAGGATCTATTTTCTTAGCGCTAAAAGGCGAAAAAGCTGATGGACACAATTTTGTATCTGATGCATTTTCCCGAGGGGCTGTACTCGCTTTTGTCACCACTGCCTCGCCAGAACGGTGCATTGTTGTACCGGATGTACTTAAGGCACTTAACAAACTAGCAGCGCACGTCCGAAATCACTTGAAGGACTTGCAAGTAGTTGCTTTGACTGGATCCCAAGGTAAAACTACGACTAAAGATTTATTGCAGCACATACTCGAAAATCTTGGTAATACCGTTGCACCAACAGGAAATTTCAATAATGAACTAGGAACACCAATCACTTTATTGCAATGTGATGAAGAGACGAAATTCTGTATCTTAGAAATGGGTGCGCGCCATATTGGCGATATCGCCCTACTTTGTGAAATGGCTAAACCAAATATCGGTATGGTCTTGCGCGTCGGCAGTGCGCATATTGGAGAGTTCGGATCCGCTGAAGCAGTTGCCCAGGCTAAGTCCGAGATGATTTCAGCTCTTGCTCCTGACGCGATTGCAATTCTTGGACAGTACGATGCCTTTACTCCGAAGATGAGTTCTATCCACAAAGGAAAGATAATTTCCTTTGGTGAAACGACTTCAGCCGATGTTCGCGCAACCGATATTGAAATCCGTGAAGGACGCCCACATTTTGATTTAGTAACCACAGCTGGTCGCGCCGCCGTTGGATTACGCGTCGTAGGCATTCATCAAGTAGCAAATGCCCTCGCCGCTGCCGCTGCGGCATCCGCTCTCGGTGCATCTATCGATCAGATTGCTGTATCTCTCTCCACAGCTGATATCCGCAGCAAATGGCGGATGGAGATTCAAGAGCTTCGCAATATCGTGTTGATAAATGATTCCTATAACTCCAGCCCAGAATCTGTCGAAGCGGCGCTACGTACTTTGGTGCTCTTCGCGCAAGAACGTGGCGGTCAATCGTGGGCATTTCTAGGAAAGATGCATGAACTCGGCGAGTCCTCAGTAGGTCGCCACGCAGATATTGGCACCCTTGCTTCAGAGTTAGGGATAGATCATTTGGTCTGCATTGGCGCTCCGGAGTACTCCTCCCAGATTTCTGCCAACACTGCGACTGGAATCCATCTCTTCAAAGAGAAGGCAGACGCTGTGCAATTGGTGCACGAGATGAGTGCGGGAGATGTGGTTCTGGTTAAAGCCTCGCGTGCCGAAAAGTTCGAAGAGTTGGCGAAAGCAATTTCGGCAAAAATTTCAGAAGTCATTCCAGCAGGTTTAGAAAACAGCGAAGAAGGGGAGCGCTAAAGCAAAATGAGAGAAATTCTAATCTCTGGTGCACTTGCACTATTCATCTCTCTCTTCGGTACTCCCATCTTGATTAGATTCCTTGCTCGACGTGGTTACGGACAAATAATTCGCGACGATGGTCCTTCATCTCATCACACCAAACGCGGCACCCCAACAATGGGTGGGCTAATCATTATCTTTGCTGCAGCATCTGGTTACTTCGTCGCACACGCTATTTCTCAGAATGCAGTAAGTACTTCAGCGCTTCTAGTCCTGGGATTAATGGCCGCGCTTGGCTTCGTTGGATTCCTTGATGACTGGTTAAAGGTGTCACGCCAAAAATCACTAGGTTTAAATGCAAAACAGAAGATTTTGGGGCAAGTCTTGTTTGCCGCAATTTTCGCTTATCTCGGAATCCGTTTCCCAGATGGTGATGGCTTAACTCCTATATCTTTAAATCTCTCGACTGTTCGCGATACATCTCTCGTGCTCGGCGCAACACTTGTAATCATCTGGGTAGTTCTGATGGTGACTGCAACAAGTAATGGTGTAAATCTCACTGATGGTTTAGATGGACTGGCAACCGGTGCGGCAGTTATGACATTTATCGCCTACATCCTGATAGGTGTTTGGCAGTTTGGACAAAGTTGTGCGATCGCTCCAGGAGGTAACTGTTATTTAGTGCGCGATCCACTTGACCTTGCCGTCTTATCTGCAGCCTTAGCCGGCGCATGTGCAGGATTCCTTTGGTGGAATGCTTCGCCTGCCAAAATTTTTATGGGAGATACCGGATCACTAGCTCTTGGCGGGGCACTTGCCGGCATCGCAACATCGCTACGTATCGAACTTTTGCTCATTCCTCTAGGTGGACTTTTTGTAATCATTAGCGCATCAGTAATTTTGCAGGTCGCTTACTTTAAAATAACGGGCGGAAAACGCATTTTCAAAATGGCTCCACTTCAGCATCACTTTGAACTTATGGGTTGGGGCGAAGTAACTATCGTTTTGCGCTTCTGGATCATTGCAGGCCTGTGCGTAGCGCTCGGACTTGGTCTCTTTTATGCTCAATGGGTTACACAGTAGCCAAGGCACATCATGGCTATTACTTTTTCAGAAAAGAATGTTCTAATCCTCGGAGCAGGAGTAACTGGTTTAGCAGTTGCTCGCTCACTGGCTAAAAGGGGAGCGAACGTTTCGTTTGCTGATGATGTAGTCACTGAGGCTGCAGGTTTCAGCGTTTCACCGGCCGATCAATTTAGCGCTTCTGATTTTGATGCTCTTGTTATTTCTCCTGGTTGGAAGTCAGATCACACGTTGATATCTGAAGCAGAAAAATCAGGTGTTCAATTGTGGAACGAGGTAGATCTGGCGTGGAAATTACGCGCTGAACTGGTACCAAATCAAAGGTGGATCGCACTCACCGGAACTAACGGAAAGACAACTACCGTTGAGATGGCGGCAGCAATGCTGCGCGAAGGTGGTGTATCAGCAGTTGCCTGCGGCAACGTTGGCACAACGGTAATCGAAAGTGTTGAAAGCCCTGAAAAATATGAGGTACTGGTTTTAGAACTTTCATCATTCCAACTTCACTGGATTCGTGAAGCAACATTTGTGGCGGCGTCGATATTAAATATCGCCCAAGATCATCTTGACTGGCATGGTGGCTTTGACGATTATGCCAAAGCAAAGATGGCGATCTTAGATCGCGCCAGCATCGGCATATTTAATGGCGATGATCCAGAAGTGGTTTCCAGGGCTGCTCATTGGAAGGGGCGGAAAGTGTTCTTCTCGCTAGACACACCTAGCCCCGGTGAGATCGGCGTTGTCGAAGAACTATTGGTCGATCGCGCTTTCGTTAGCAATCCACAAGAAGCGGCGATGATTGCAGAAGTTGTTGACGTTATCCCCACCGTTCCTCATAACGTCGCTAATGCACTGGCAGCGGCCGGATTAGCACGCGCAATCGGTATTTCACACCAGTCGATCCGACTGGCTCTGCAGAATTTCAAACTTGGGCGTCATCGGATTGAAATGGTCTATGCAAATAATGAAATCAATTGGATTAACGATTCCAAAGCCACTAATCCTCATGCCGCTGCCGCTTCGCTAATGTCGACGCTGTCGGCGATTTGGATTGCCGGTGGTTTGGCAAAGGGCGCTGAAATGGCTGATCTAATCAAGCGCTGCAAATCTCGTATAAAAGTTGCAATCTTAATTGGCGCTGATCGTGAGTTGATTGCTACTGAACTACGCGAGAGCGCTCCAAATGTAGAAATTGTTTATGTGGATGCTCCAAATTCTTACATAAAGGGCGGGACTGATAATTCTCTGATGGAAGCTGTTATTGGTGCGGCCAAAGCACGTGCGGTCGCAGGAGACACGGTATTGCTAGCACCGGCTTGTGCATCAATGGATCAATTCCTTTCGTATGCCGATCGCGGCGATCGATTCACTCAGGCAGTAATAAAGGAGAATCCATGAGTACTACAGGCCAGAAGTTCCTAACAAAACCGGTAAACAATTTCTATATCTTGGCTATCAGCGCTCTTTCGCTATCTGTTATTGGGCTGATCATGGTCTTCTCTGCCTCATCAATTCACGCACTCGATACTCGGGGTAATGCAGTTGCAATCGTTCTTCGCCAATTAACCTTCTTCGTAATCTCAATTCCTTTAGCGATTTATCTCTCACAACGTAGTTTGACCCAGTGGCGCTTACTTGCCCGCTTTGGTCTACTTATTTCAGCAGTAATTCTCTCGATTCTTCAGATTCCAGGAGTAGGAAAGACAGTAAACGGAAACACTAATTGGATCGCACTTCCCTTCGTAGATATCCAACCGAGTGAGTTGGCAAAGTTTCTTCTAATACTTTGGGCAAGTTACATGTTGGCCAACAAAGAACGCAGCGGAAAATCTCGCGTAAATGTATTTCTGTTGATCGGCCCGGGCTTTGGAATCGTAATGTTATTGGTCTTGCTCGGTCGTGACCTCGGTACTGCTTGCGTTATTGCAGCCATTCTCGGTGGTTTACTTTTCGTCTCAGGAATTGAATTACGGGTTCTAGGCTCATTGTTAGCCGTCGGAGCAATCGCCCTTGCAGTTCTGATTGCTACCGCGACATATCGCCTGCAACGCTTCTTAGTTGTGCTTGATCCATTTGCGGTTGAAGATTACAAAAATGCAGGCTGGCAACCCGCCCACAGTTTGTTAGGGCTAGCTAGTGGTGGAATATTTGGAGTAGGCCTGGGCGGCAGTCGACAAAAGTGGGGCAATCTTGCCGAAGCTCACACTGACTTTATTTTCGCAGTAATTGGTGAAGAGTTAGGGTTATTAGGAACGTTAGCAATTCTGGCTTTGCTGGCGGCGCTCATTTTTTCTATCTTTAAAATTTCGCTGCGCTGCACCGATCCGATGTCACGTTATGTGGGTGCGGGAATTGGAAGTTGGATCGCAATTCAAACCATTCTTAACGTTGGTTCTGCTACTAGCGTTTTGCCGGTTGTGGGAGTAACACTTCCCTTTGTTTCCTACGGTGGATCAGCTTTAATCTCGCTCTATATCGGCCTCGGATACGTGTTCGGCAGCGCTTTACGCGACCCGGAAGTAAAAGTTGAATTACAAAAGGCTATTGAACGGCGTAGATTACGCACATCATGAAAATCATTTTTGCAGGCGGTGGTACAGCAGGACATGTTGAACCCGCCCTTGCAGTCGCTCGAATCTGGCGCGAGAGATATCCGAGAGATTTAATAGAATTTATCGGCACATCCAAGGGGCTTGAGAATCAATTAGTTCCAGCAGCTAACTTCAAATTAAACCAAATTCCCAAAGTTGTTATGCCACGAAAGATTTCGCCGTCAGTAATTGGTGCGCCATTTGCATTTGCTAAGGCGCTAACCGCATCACGCCAGATCATTAAAGGTTCAGATCTATTGATTGGATTCGGCGGATATGTATCCGCACCTGCCTACCTTGCAGCGAAGTCACTCAAAATTCCGTTTGTGGTGCACGAGGCAAATGCCAAACCGGGTTTTGCCAACCGTTTAGGTGCGCACTTAACCCCCAACGTGGCAGTAGCTCAAGCGGTAGAAAGTGGCGCGCTAAGCATTGCTCTGATTACAGGAATCCCACTCCGTTCTGATGTAGCAAAAGCGTTTGCCATTAGCGCAGCAGATTGGGCAAAAGCTCGCGCAAATGCAAAAGTGAGCCTTGGGTTTTCTCCGACAGAGCCGTTGGTTCTAGCATTTTTTGGTTCGCAGGGATCGGTTGCCCTGAATGCGGTTATCGAAAAGACTTTGCCTTCATTGCTCTCTAATGGCGGACAGCTTTTACACGCGGTGGGCAAGTTAAATCCACTTCCAAAGTCTCAGGAGCGATATAAATCGACTGCCTATATTGAAGATATGGCAACTGCTTATCTAGCTGCGGATTTAATTATCAGCCGAAGTGGCGCAATTTCTTGCTCCGAAATAAATGCACTGGGGCGGTATGCACTTTTCATTCCACTTCCGATCGGAAATGGTGAACAACGCTTTAATGCTAACCAAGTGATCGCACAAGGACGTGGTGAAGTAATTGACCAAGAAATATTTTCTCCATCTTGGATAGCAAGCAACTTAAACCGCCTCTTTGCTAAATCTGCGGATTCACCGCTAGCTGGTTCAGATTCGGATCTAACTGCGAGTGAGAAGATCGTTAACTTTATGGAATATGCCTTAGCAAGAAAGCGCGATTGATGGCTAACGAATTAAGTAAGTGGAAAGGCAAGCGCCTTCATTTCGTGGGTATCGGCGGGGCTGGAATGAGTGGACTTGCGCGAATTGCACTCTCCCACGGGATCGCAGTGTCAGGCTCTGATGCGAAGGACTCGACAGTATTGAGCGCACTGGGAGCACTTGGTGCAGAAGTTCACTCGGCACATCTTGGGCCGCAAGTAGATGGCGCAGATTTTGTCATTTACTCAACTGCGATTAGCCAGAGTAATGTCGAATTAGTCCGTGCCCGCGAATTAAATTTGCCAATCCTTACCCGCGCGCAAGCACTTGCAACTCTGATGTCTGACTCTCGCAGTATCGCAGTAGCCGGTACTCACGGGAAGACGACTACATCATCGATGCTCACAGTCGCTTTTCAAGCTTGCGGATTTGATCCGTCATTTGCGATCGGTGGCACCTTAACTTCTTCGGGATCCAACGCTCATCGCGGTACTGGAGACCTCTTCGTCGCCGAGGCAGATGAATCTGATGGTTCATTTATTGAATATCGACCATTTGCTGCCATCGTCACCAACGTCGAACACGATCATGTTGATTACTTTGCTACCGAAGCAGATGTAACTCGGGCCTTTGCTGATTTTGCCGCGACGATAAGCAAAGATGGCCTTCTCGTTTATTGCGCAGATGATTTAGGTTCGGCGCACCTGGCTAGCTCAGTAAGTGGCTTAAACCTGATTTCATACGGAACAAGCGTGGGCGCAGATCTATTTATTGATTCCATTAACTTGCTACCAATGGGATCAACTTCGCGAGTTCTTTGGAAAGGTCGCGCCATTGGGACAATGTCATTGCAAGTACCTGGAGAACACAATGTTTTAAATGCGGGTGCAGCACTTGCTATGGGGCTGGCCCTTGGAGCACCTGCCGCTGAAATGCTAAATGGGCTAGCGAGTTTTCACGGCACGGGTAGACGTTTTGAATTGACAGCGACGGTTCACGGGATTCGAATAATCGATGATTACGGTCATCACCCAACTGAAGTTCAAGTCACTTTAACTGCTGCCAAGCGATATGCCGGTGATGGACGTTTGCTAGTCATCTTCCAACCTCATCGATATTCGCGGACGAAAGCATTTATGAGTGAATTTGCTAAAGCGCTAGGTGTGGCAGATGAAGTTGTTTTACTGGAAGTTTATGCCGCGAGTGAGACACCAATACCTGGAATCACCTCTGAAACAATTGCTGAAGAGATGACAAATGGCCACTTCATCCCAAACTTCCTAGAAGCATCTGAATGGATGATTGCCCAAGCCAAACCAGGCGATGTAATAATCACGCTGGGCGCGGGAGATGTTAATTCATTAGCTCCAATTATTAGCGATGGCCTGGCGCGGCGATTTAGTTAATGAAAATTGCAGCGGGGATCAAAGCCCCAAAGAAGGCTTTGGCGATAGCGATGACGCTAATTATTTTTGGCGGTGGTTCGTATCTACTCGGCTGGTCCTCTTTGCTAACGGTAAAACAAATTGAAATCACCGGAGCGCCAACGTTAAATTCTGAAAAGGCAATTGCAAAAAGCCTCAATATTTCCCTTGGAGATAAATTAGCCCGAGTTGATTCAAGAGCCCTTGCCAATAGATTAAAGGCCAATGATTGGATCAAATCAGCTGACATTTCTCGTAACTGGTTTAATGGCAAAGTCGCCATAGATTTACAACCAAGGACCCCCGTCGCTCTTTACACCGCACCCGGTAAACCTCAACTGGTACTTGATGCTTCGGGAGTCTCATTCCAATTGCCAGGAGAGATACCTGCTGGACTTCCGGATGTAAGTTCATCATCGGTGGCAAGTGGATTGATTGCGATCGAAGTCTTTACAGAAATGCCTAAAGAATTTAGCGACGGAATAGACCGTCTTACCGCAGTAAGTTCCACGAATATTCAAATTAGCGGCAAATTTAGCGGTCGCACTTTGCAGATTATTTGGGGAGATGGCGAGGACACTTCACTTAAGTTAAAAGTGATTTCTGCTCTGCTGGATCTGTCAGAGAACAAATCAATACGGTTAATTGATGTCACAGCTCCGCATGCACCGATCGTTAAGTAATTAAAATAGTTTGAGTCGGTCTTTGCTTTCACCCGCATAACGCCTTACGTTCACCTACATCAAAGAGCGTAGAAATGTAATTCTCAAGTTGAGGTTTACAGTTCTAAAGGAGGAACTTGTGGCTGCACCACAGAATTATTTAGCTGTCATCAAAGTAGTTGGAATCGGTGGCGGTGGAGTTAACGCAATCAATCGCATGATTGATGTTGGTTTAAAGGGCGTTGAGTTCATTGCAATTAATACTGATGCACAACATCTTTTGATGAGCGATGCCGATGTGAAATTAGATATCGGTCGTACATCAACTAAAGGTCTCGGTGCTGGTGCTGCTCCTGAAAAAGGAAGACAAGCTGCGGTCGATCACACTGAAGATATCGAAGAAATTTTACGCGGTGCAGACATGGTTTTCGTTACAGCAGGTGAAGGTGGCGGTACCGGCACTGGCGGCGCACCAATCGTTGCAAAAATTGCCCGCGATCTCGGTGCACTCACTATTGGCGTAGTAACGCGTCCATTCTCTTTTGAAGGAAAAATTCGTTCGGCACAAGCCGATGAAGGTATAGAACTTCTGCGCGCTGAAGTAGATACCTTAATTGTTATTCCTAACGATCGTCTTCTTGCAATTTCGGATCGAAACATTACAGCGGTTGATGCATTTAAAACTGCTGATCAAGTTTTGCTCTCTGGCGTACAAGGCATTACCGAGATAATTACTCAGCCTGGTCTAATCAACTTGGACTTTGCAGATGTAAAAACAGTTATGACTGATGCCGGTTCAGCGCTGATGGGAATCGGCTCAGCGCGTGGAGAAAATCGCGCGACTCGCGCCGCTGAATTAGCAATCTCTAGTCCGCTATTAGAAGCATCAATAGATGGTGCAATGGGAGTACTTCTCTCTGTCGCAGGCGGATCTGATCTTGGCCTATTTGAAATTAATGAAGCGTGCGAACTCGTACAAGCAGCGGCTCATCCAAACGCTCGCATCATCTTCGGAACAACCATTGATGACGCCCTTGGAGATGAAGTTCGCGTCACCGTTATCGCTGCAGGCTTTGATGGAGGCCAACCAAAGAAGGTTTCGATGCCAGTAATTAACGCTGCTACCTTGACGGGAATTGCAGATCCGATTCCTTCGAATGACCCGATCTCAGTTGCCCTCGATCTCGATAACACTTCACCTCGTAAGCGAGTTACATTCGAAGACCTCATCGCCGAAGATGAGATCGACGTTCCAGATTTTATGAAGTAATAGCGGCCCACTCCATCTGCGAGTGAGTATTCAATGCTTGTTACATTTACAAACCGCAATGGTGGTGTAAGCCAAGGGGCTTATTCGACTTTAAATTTAGGCGATCACGTAGGTGATGCTTCATCAGATGTATTGCGCAATCGTGACTCCATTGCAGCGCTGCACGGTCCCGTGCAATTTATGAGCCAAGTTCATGGAAATCGCATAGCAATAATTGAAGAAGTATCCGATGAAGCACCTACTGCCGATGCTCTCGTAACCGGGATTCCAGGTATCACCTTGGCGGTGATGGTTGCCGACTGTATTCCACTTTTATTGACTTCAAAGCAAGCAGTAGCTGCCGTCCATGTGGGAAGACGCGGACTCGTAAATAGCGTTGCAATCAAAACCGTTGAAGTAATGCGCGAAATGGGAGCGCAAGATATTTCGGCGATAATCGGACCGGCTATATGCGGGAGATGTTATGAAGTCTCTGCTGATATTCATCAAGAAGTTGTTACTGAATTTCCAATGGCGGATTCACGAACCAATTCGGGTTCACTTGCACTCGACCTACCTAAAGCGTTGAGTGCGGTTCTGCAAAGCGCTGGAATTTCTATAGAAACCAGCCACAGCGCATGCACCGTGGAAAGCACCGATTTATTCTCGTATCGCCGTGATGGCCTAACGGGGCGACAAGCAGGGCTAGTAAGGCTATGACAGAGCGCGCAAATGTAATTACAGAGTCGCTAGAACTAGTAAAAACACAGATCGCGAATGCAGCCGTTGGCGCCGCTCGATCTGCAGACGAAATTACTTTGATCGCCGTAACCAAGACTTATCCAGTTAGCGATGTCGAAATATTACATAGTTTGGGCCAGCGTAATTTTGGCGAAAATCGAAGTGAAGAAGGTGCTGAAAAATCAGCACAGGTGAATGGAACTTGGCATTACCAGGGACAAGTGCAGAGTCGCAAACTGCGCGAAATCGCAGGGTGGGCAAGTTATATTCATTCGATTGATTCGCCAGATCATGCACTTAAGCTCTCGCGCATTTGTGCCGAATTAGGCAAAGATATTTCGATTTTTCTCCAACTTTCACTAGATGGAGCACCAGATCGCGGGGGAGTAATTGCCACCGAAATCTTCGCCCTTGCTGAACAAGTCGCAGAACTTCCAAATATCAAATTGGCTGGATTGATGTGCGTGCCTCCAGTCTCATATGAGCATCAGCGCGCATTTACAGAGATCGCGCAAATCCATCAGAGTTTTGTAAGCAGTTTTTCGCAGGCGAAGTCGCTATCGGCTGGCATGAGTTCTGATTTTGAAGTGGCTATAGCCCATGGCGCGACACATCTGCGGGTAGGTAGCCAAATCCTCGGTTCACGCACGTATCACCCCTAACCTTTACCTATGTCAGCACTCAATAAAATGATGGGCTATCTCGGTCTAGTAGATACCGATGAAGAAGCCCAAGGTGAAGCAACTCCAGCCCGCGCAGAACGTTCATCTCGCGAAGTCGCACGACCAAGTCGTGATCGCGCTGGAGTAACAGTCGTTGGTTCAGCTATTGGAGTTGCTCCTTCAACACAACTAGAAGTGAATTACCACATCATCACTTTGCAACCTCGCTCATACAGTGAAGCGCGCAAGATGGGCGAGCACTATCGTGAAGGAAATCCCGTAATCATTAACCTCGATGATATGGAAGAGTCAGAGCGCAAGCGCTTGGTCGACTTTGCTAGCGGATTGGTTTTTGGATTACACGGTCGCATCGAACGCGTTAGCCATAAAGTATTTCTTCTCTCACCTGCAAATGTAAATGTGAGCAGTGAAGATAAGACAGCAGCAGCGCAGGCTAGTTTCTTTAACCAATCATAATTTATAACGAATTAGTTTATTCATTATGATCACTAACTTGCTTCTAACCGCGCTTGACCTTTTCAAGTACGCGCTCTTTATCCGCCTAATTATTGATTATGCGCGAATCTTTGCCCGCAATTGGCGCCCTAATTCATTCCTTATCGCATTCTTCGAATTTATCTACGCGATTACAGATCCACCTATGAAATTTGTTGGAAAATTTGTGCCGCCACTGCGTTTAGGCGGAGTATCACTGGATCTATCATTTGTAGTTCTCTTGATCGCAATTAGTCTTCTTAAAGGGATAATCGTCGTCGTCCTTTAAGCACACACTGCAAATTAAGCTTTAACTAATACCGCACTTATCTGCAATTCATTGTCGCCGGCAGACAGACTCGCATCGTGTGTAAATTCCAGTGCAAGTACTTCATCGCTGATATGCGCTGCTGATTTATTGATCGCAGCAACTATTGTGGCATCAGCGTTCCAGCGAACTTTAATTCGATCGGAAATCTCAAAGCCATCACCTTTACGCCGCTCTTGAATGTAGCGAATTACCTCACGGACATTTCCGGCATCAATGAGAGACTGGCTAAGGGCAAGATCTAGCGCGACAGATTCACCCTCGTGGGATGCAACCATCCAGCCACTCTTTGGTACTTCTGTCACAACCAAATCACCGAGTTCGATCTCCCAAGTGGCAACCTTGGTTGAAGCAGTCGTACGAAGTGTTTTAACTAGCGCAGTTGCATCAGTGGCGGCGATCGCCTTAGAAATTTCTTGCACTTCTTTGCCGTATTTCGCACCGAGTGATTTAAAGTTCGCTTTGACGGAAATATTCACCAGGTCTCCATCGGCATCTGCAATATCGGCTAGGTCAATCACATTTAGCTCATCCGCGATCTGATCGCGCATATCACTTGGTAACTTCGCCCAGCCGGGTGCGGAAATCAGGGCACGTTGCAATGGCTGACGAATCTTTATTGCAGATTCTGCGCGCGCTGCTCGTCCTAGTTCAACGACGCGGCGAGTCATAGCCACCTGGGAGTTAAGTTCAAGGTTGATTAGCGATTTATCTGCGATTGGAAAATCGGTTAAATGAACTGAATCAGAAGCGCCGGCATCGGCTGGTTTCACAACTTCCTGCCAGACGTGCTCGGTAATAAATGGAACCATTGGCGAGAGAAGTTGGGTGAGAGTTACCAAACACTCATGCAGCGTTCCGAGTGCGGCCAGATCTCCATCCCAGAAACGGCGACGAGAGCGTCGCACATACCAATTAGATAGGTCATCGATAAAGCGAGCCAACGCCTTTCCGGCACTTTGCGAATCAAACTCGGAGTATGCAAGATCGACTTCGGCAATTAAAGAATTTAACTCGCTGAGGATCCAGTGATCCATCATTGATCGATCCTTCACTGCCGGAATCTGTGAGATATCAAAATTTGAAGATTGCGCATATAAAGTGTGGAAAGAAATTGTGTTCCAATAGGTCAGCAAGGTTTTGCGAACGACATCGCTGATTGCATCGTGGCCTACGCGACGCGCAGACCAAGGCGATCCGGCTGCCAACATGTACCAACGCACCGCATCAGCGCCGTGTTGATCCATCAATGAGATAGGTTCAATTACATTTCCGAGATGCTTACTCATCTTGCGACCATCTTTATCTAAGATATGGCCCAGACAGAGCACGCTCTTGTAGGAGGATTCATCAAAGACCAAGGTGCCGATCGTCATTAAGGTGTAAAACCAGCCGCGAGTTTGATCAATTGCTTCGCAGATGAAATCAGCAGGGTAGGCGGCTTTAAATTTCTCTACCGACCCAGGCTTATGTGGATAGCCCCACTGTGCAAAGGGCATTGCTCCAGAGTCATACCAACAATCGATTACCTCCGGAACGCGCATCATCTCTTTATTGCATGTTGAGCAAGGGAAGGTGATGTCATCTACGAAAGGACGATGCGGATCTAGATTAGAAAGTTCTTTTCCGGCGAGAGCACCTAATTCTTTAAGTGAATCTACGCAGACTTCGTGCTTATCTTCACAACGCCAGATTGGCAGGGGAGTACCCCAGTAGCGATTGCGAGAAAGCGCCCAGTCAATATTGTTATTTAACCAGTCGCCGTAACGCCCAGTCTTGATAGTTTCGGGGTGCCAATTGGTCTGATTATTTTCACGAATCAACTCATCTTTAATTGAAGTGGTGCGGATATACCAAGATGGTTGCGCGTAATAAATCAGCGCGGTGTGGCAGCGCCAGCAATGTGGGTAAGGGTGCTCATATGGCTGATGCTTATAAAGAACGCCACGTGATTTCAATTCTTTCACCAAAGTCTTATCGGCATCTTTAAAGAAGAGGCCACCGACTAGTGGAACCTCACTCAAAAACGTTCCATTAGGCGCGATTGGATTTACAACGGGCAAGCCATATGCGCGGCAAACAGCGAGGTCATCTGCGCCGAAAGCGGGGGATTGGTGGACAAGCCCGGTTCCATCTTCAGTGGTTACGTAATTTGCAAGTACAACAAAGTGAGCATCGGGAATATCAATTAAATCTAAGGGGCGCTTATAGGTAATGCGTTCCAGATCTTTACCTTTGATCGTCTTTAATATTTTAACTTCTCCGGAAAGTGCTGAAATAAGGGGCTCTGCAACGACTAATACTTCTCGGCTTTCTTCGCCCTTATCTTCGAGCGTAACTTCAGCAACGACATAATCAACTTCTGGGTTAACTGCAATTGCGGTATTTGAAACCAGCGTCCAAGGAGTAGTTGTCCACACCAGCAGCGCAGCGCCACGATCAGCTAGTTCACCCGAAGTGACTGGAAAGCGCACATAAACCGATGGATCAGTAACTGTTTCATACCCTTGAGCGAGCTCGTGATCTGAGAGCCCGGTGCCGCAACGAGGGCAATATGGAGCAACGCGATGATCTTGAACCAAGAGACCTTTCTTCCAGATCTCTTTTAAGCTCCACCAAACACTTTCTACATATTCTGGTGCCATAGTCCAATAAGCTTGATCAAAGTCAACCCAAAAACCCATGCGGTTTGTCATCGTTGTAAATTCATCTACGTGGCGAGTTACCGAATCACGACACTTATCATTGAAAGCAGCAATTCCATATTTTTCAATATCGCCCTTGCCAGAAAAACCTAACTCCTTCTCAACTGCAATCTCAACCGGAAGTCCGTGACAATCCCATCCAGCCTTGCGAGTTACATATTTACCTTTCATCGTTTGGTAACGAGGGAAGACATCCTTAAAGGCGCGCGCTTCAATGTGGTGAGTGCCCGGCATTCCATTTGCAGTCGGCGGTCCTTCATAGAAAGTCCAGGGCTGACCGCTCTGGCGTGCTGCGGTGCTGGCTTCGAAAATCGCGTGTTCGCGCCAGAACTCCAAGATCGAACGCTCCATTGCCGGAAGGTCGATTTGAGCAGGAACTGGGCGAATTGTCATAAGGGGGAGAGTCTAACGCCGTAGGGTCTTAGAGATAGCGCAAGTGAATGCGAAGCAGCAGGTAAGAAATTACAGTGGATCTGAGTGGCAAAGTTGGTCTTAGCGGTAAAAGAGCATAAGGTGCGCGGCGTGCCAGCAAAAAAGAAAGCCGTAGCCAAAAAAGCCGCTCTCAAAAAAGTGGCTAAAAAGGTAGCAAAGAAAGCCCCTGCCAAAAAGGTTGCGAAGAAAGTTGCTAAGAAAGCCCCCGCTAAGAAAGCCCCTGGCAAAAAAGCGGCTGCTAAAAAAGCTCCAGTAAAGAAAGCATCAGTAAAGAAAGCACCAGTAAAGAAAGCACCGGGTCGCCCTTTTCCTTCGAAAGTTGGCAAGACCACTCTTACCGTTGATGAGAAATCACAGACAGTTAGCGTTGCAACAGTTGTTGCCCCGGTTGCAACCCCTGTAATTGAAGAGCGCCGTCTAGTAATGCCCCCACCACCGCGCCCAGTTAAGAGCGGTAAGAAAATTGCTCCACTAAAGCCGATCAAAGCTGCGCCAACCCCAGTTACCGCAAGTGACGGTGAAGCGCCATGGTCTGCGGCAGAGTTAAAGGCGATTCGTACCGAGATTGCCAAAGACTTAGCGCGCCTTCAGCAAGAACTTGCGGTTGTTGAAGCAGAAATGAATGAGTTGATTTCAGATTCGGGTGAAGGCGCCGGTGATGATCAAGCAGATTCCGGAACCAAAACCTTCGAACGCGAACACGAAATGTCACTTGTTATAAATGCGCGCGATATGGTTTTGCAAACTGAACGTGCCCTTGATCGTATAGATAATAAGACATATGGAAATTGTGAAGAGTGTGGCAACGCGATTGGCAAGGCGCGCTTGCAAGTATTTCCTCGGGCAACCCTCTGCATGATTTGCAAGCAGAAGGAAGAGCGGCGCTAAAGTGCGCCTAATTTCTACACACTGGAAAAGACTTTATACGATCGCGTGGGCGATCTGGCTTCTCGATTTCGCAACAAAAAGTTGGGCCCTAAATACACTTGATTCCCGCAATCCAGTTAAATTAATTGGCAACTTTCTCCAATTAACTCTTCTTAAGAACTCTGGTGCAGCTTTCAGTCTGGCGCAAGGTGCAACGATTATTTTCACTTTCTTCGCGATTTCAGTTGTGGCAGCAATTGCCTATTACTCAATAAAGATCACATCATTTGGGTGGTCAATCGTTCTTGGACTCGCCCTAGGCGGAATCCTGGGCAACCTCACCGATCGGATCTTTCGCGCTCCTGGTTTCTTTACAGGACATGTAATCGACTGGATTCAACTCCCGAATTGGCCGGTATTTAACTTGGCAGATAGCGCTATTGTGGTTGCAGCATCAATTGCAGTCATTCTTTCAATCCGCAATATTTCACCAATGGGGGCTTAAATGTCACGCGAAGCGCGCACGTTAAGCGTTCCTGAAGGCGTTGCGGGTGAACGAATCGATAGCGCACTTACTCGCGTGCTCGGTCTCTCGCGCACCACAATTGTGCGACTGCTTGAAGATGGCGATATTCGAACGAGCGGTCGTGTAATGGCGAAATCAGAACGCGTAACCAACGGACAAATTATCGATGTTTTAATGCCAGAACCCCTAAATCAGGATCCAATTCCTTTGACACCACTCGATGGTCTAAGGGTTGCTTACGATGACGAAGATATTATCGTCGTAGATAAACCCGTTGGATGCGCTGCTCACCCAAGTCCGGGTTGGATGGGTCCAACTGTTGTAGGCGCACTTACCGCTGCGGGTTACACAGTTTCTACTTCTGGGCCAGCTGAGCGAGCTGGAATCGTTCATCGCCTCGATGTCGGCACAAGCGGCTTGATGATCGTTGCAAAAACGGATCGTGCCTACACAACTCTTAAAGATGCATTTCGGGACCATAAAGTTGAAAAGATTTATCATGCTTTAGTTCAAGGACATATGGACCCGGTTACTGGAACTATTGATGCGCCCATTGATCGCCACCCAAAAGAAGATCATCGCTTCGCAGTTATTGCCGAAGGTAAAGAGAGCATCACACATTACGAAGTAATTGAATTTTACAGATCTGTCTCACTCGTTAAGGTTGAACTCGAAACTGGTCGCACCCATCAAATCCGCGTTCACTTCTCGGCCTTGAACCACCCACTAGTTGGTGATACAACATATGGTGCAGATCCAGTCCTTGGTAAATCTCTGAAGATGTCGCGACCTTGGTTGCACGCGCTAGAACTTCGCTTCGCCCACCCAGTTAGCAAAGAGCAATTGGTTTTTAACGCTCCCTATGCACCTGACCTTCAGGCTTGCTTGGGGTTGCTCTCTGATGCGGTTCTGCCGTAACTACCGCCTTCGGACTATCCCAGAGACTAATATTGAGAAACTGTGACAACCGCTAACCCAACTCCCGTGAGTAAAAAAGACTCATTCGTGCATCTGCATGTTCATACCGAATATTCGATGCTCGATGGTGCGGCGCGAGTTGGCGATTTAGTTCAAGAAGTAGCGCGTCTTGAAATGCCAGCGATCGCTATGACCGATCACGGAAATGTTTTTGGCGCTTTTGAATTTTATAAACAAGCAACTAGCGCCGGCGTAAAACCGATTATTGGAATTGAAGCTTACGTAGCACCTGAGTCGCGCTTTGATAAGAAGCGTGTGCAATGGGCTAGTGGTGGAGATGATGACGTCTCTGGCGGTGGTGCATATACACATATGACAATTCTCGCAGAAAATAACCATGGTTTGAAGAACTTGTTTCGACTCTCCTCCCTTGCATCCCTTGAAGGTTATTACTACAAGCCGCGTATGGATCGCGAACTGCTTTCGAAATATGCAGATGGGCTGATTGCAACAACTGGGTGTCCGGGCGGGGAGATTCAGACGCGCTTACGTATGGGAAATTATAAAGATGCGATACGCGCGGCAAGTGATTACCGCGATATTTTTGGGGCAAATAATTTCTTCTTAGAGTTGATGGATCACGGAATCGACGTAGAAACTCGCGTAAAAGAAGATCTTCTGAAATTAGGACGCGAACTTAATTTGCCACTACTTGCCACAAATGACTTGCACTACACCCACCACGCGGATGCGGCCGCTCACGCCGCCTTGCTCTGTGTGCAATCGGGCACAACGCTGGCAGATCCAAAGCGATTTAAATTCGATAATGATGAGTTCTACCTAAAGACACCTTCGCAGATGCGTGAAATATTCCGAGATATTCCAGAAGCTTGCGATAACACTTTGCTAATTGCCGAGCGCTGCAACGTAAAGTTGCGCGAAGGTGAAAATTTAATGCCCGCCTTCGCAGTGCCAGCAGATGAAAGTGAAGATAGCTGGCTACGTAAAGAGGCTGAACGCGGGCTGCTTGCTAAATTTGGTGATCGCGCAAGTGATGCACATAAAGAGCGTTTGAATTACGAATTAGATGTAATGCTAAAGATGGGCTTTCCTGGCTATTTTCTAGTTGTAGCAGATTTGGTCTCTTACGCTAAAAAAGTTGGAATCCGGGTCGGTCCAGGTCGTGGTTCTGCAGCTGGATCACTTGTTGCTTATGTTTTAGGAATTACTGGACTAGATCCAATCGAACACGGGCTTTTATTCGAACGCTTCCTAAATCCAGAACGTATCTCAATGCCAGATATCGATTTGGACTTTGACGAACGCCGCCGCAGTGAAGTTATCAAATACGCGACTGAAAAATATGGTGAAGATCGAGTTGCTCAGATCATCACCTACGGAACGATTAAATCAAAGCAGTCAATTAAAGATGCCACGCGTGTGCTTGGTTACCCTTATGTAATCGGTGAAAAATTAACTAAAGCACTACCACCTTCGGTGATGGGTAAAGATATTTCACTCGCTGGTGTCTTTGATACTAAAGATCCGCGCCACGGCGAAGCAGGAGAATTCCGCGAACTCTATAACTCTGATCCTGATTCAATGAAAGTTGTGGATCTAGCAAAAGGCTTAGAAGGATTAAAGCGCCAATGGGGAGTTCACGCCGCTGGTGTGATCCTTTCGCGTGAGCCGCTATTAGATGTCATTCCAATCCATCGCCGTGAAGCAGATGGCGCGATCATTACCCAATTTGATATGGGCGCTTGCGAATCTACGGGTTTGCTTAAGATGGATTTTCTGGGGCTTCGAAACTTATCGGTTCTAGATGATGCGCTTTTAAATATTAAAGAGAACCAAGGTATTGATGTGGTTCTAGAAGATCTGGTTCTTTCTGATCAGAAAACTTTTGAACTTTTATCGCGCGGAGAGACATTGGGCGTATTCCAACTCGACGGTGGGCCAATGCGTGCGCTACTGCGCAGCATGGCTCCAGATTCGTTCGCTGATATTTCAGCGGTGATTGCGCTATATCGTCCAGGTCCAATGGGTGAGAACGCGCACAACAACTATGCCGATCGCAAGAATGGGCGTAAACCAGTCGAACCAATTCATCCAGAACTCTCTGAAGTCTTGCAGGAAATTTTGGGGGATACCTACGGTTTAATTGTTTATCAAGAACAAGTAATGGCGATCGCCCAGAAAGTTGCGGGCTTCTCATTGGGTCGCGCAGATCTTCTGCGTAAGGCGATGGGCAAGAAAAATAAAGAGATTCTTGATAAAGAGTATGTGCCTTTTGAGGCAGGTATGAAAGCAAATGGTTTCTCAACCGCAGCCATTAAACGTCTTTGGGATGTTCTGATTCCATTCTCTGATTACGCCTTCAACCGCGCACACAGCGCTGGCTATGGCGTTGTTTCATTTTGGACTGCATATTTAAAGGCTAACTACCCAACCGAATACATGGCAGCGCTCTTAACTAGCGTTCGCGATGATAAAGATAAGTCAGCGCTATATCTCTCAGAATGTCGTCGCATGGGAATCAAAGTTCTACCACCTGATGTAAATGAATCCAATGCCGAGTACACCCCACGTGGCATAGATATTCGCTTTGGATTGGCAGCGATCAGAAATGTTGGCGAAGGCGTTGTTGCATCAATTAAGGCATCACGGACGGCAAAGGGAGCATTCTCATCTTTCGGTGATTTTCTTGCAAAAGTGGATGCGCAAGTTTGCAATAAGAAAACCATTGAATCTTTAATTAAAGGCGGCGCTTTCGATTCGCTGAAGCATACCCGTAAAGGTCTAATGTCTATTCACTTAGAAGCAATTGACTCGGTTATTGAAACCAAGCGAGCTGAAGCCATCGGCCAGTTCGATCTCTTCGGCGGAGAATCCATGACCCAAGTCGCTGGTCTTGATATTGAAATTCCAACCTTCGAGTGGGATAAAACAACGTTGCTTACCTTCGAACGCGAAATGCTCGGACTCTATGTATCCGATCACCCTCTACTAGGTGTGGAACATATCTTGCGTTCAAATACCGATATGTCTATTAGCTCTCTTCTATCTGATGAAAGCACTCCCGATGGTTTCGTCACCTTAGGCGGTCTGATCACCGGGGTGCAGCGAAAAGTTTCGCGTCAGGGATCTTCTTGGGCGATCGTCAGTCTGGAAGATCTAGAAGGAGCAGTTGAAGTTCTCTTCTTCTCAAATGTTTATAATCAATATGCCTTAACTCTCACCGAAGATCGCGTAGTAACTGTACGAGGACGCTTTGAACGTCGCGATGATGTTATTCGTTTCACTGCTCTAGAAATGAAATCACTTGATATCTCAACCGGGCCGGTTGGTCCGCTCCTGATTTCTCTTCCAATTTCGCAATGCACTCCACCGATTGTCGATCGCATGAAGGAAATTCTTCGCTCCCATCCCGGAAAGCGTGAGGTCCATATGCAGATCGATGATCAAGGGGTATTCACCACAATGAAGATCGATGCGTTGGTCACAGCATCACCGAGTTTGAGCGCTGATCTAAAATCTATTCTTGGCCCAGATTGTCTAGTTCGTATCTAATCTCAGCAAGACTTATCTACTAGTCCTGCGAGTTATTCAGGCGCGGGAGTAATTACCAAACCGTTAGACTTACCTCATGATTCGCACGCTCGATTTACGTGGCCAGGCTTTAAGTAAGGCTGGCTATCAACGTGCAATCCCACGTGCATCACTTGATATCGCAACTGCGATGCGCACAATTGAGCCAATTCTAGAGCGCGTTAAAAACGGCGATGAATCAGAACTTTTGAAACTCGCCGAAGAGTTTGATGGGGTTAGGCCAGCATCAATTCGGGTTAGCCAAATTGAATTAGATAAGGCGCTAGAGAATTTAGATCCTGCTGTTCGCACGGCTTTAGAACTCTCCATCTCTCGCATTCGTAAGGTGCATGATGATCAGAGACGCACAGATAAAACCACCAAGGTCGTAGACGGTGGCGTTGTCACCGAACGTTGGATTCCGGTAGATCGGGTTGGCTTGTATGTTCCAGGTGGACGCGCTGTTTATCCAAGCAGCGTATTAATGAATGTGATTCCAGCCCAAATCGCCGAAGTTTCTAGTATCGCTGTTGCATCACCACCGCAGAAAGAGTTTGGAGGATTGCCGCACCCGACAATTCTGGCGGCTTGTGCACTCCTTGGAATAAAAGAGGTTTATGCAATTGGGGGAGCGCAAGCGATCGCACTCTTTGCATATGGAATGGAAGGACTTTCGGAAAAGTGCGATCTCGTCACTGGGCCGGGAAATATTTATGTGGCTGCGGCTAAGCGTGCTCTTCGAGGAGTTATTGGAATCGACTCTGAAGCAGGACCAACCGAGATTGCGATTTTGGCAGATGAGAGCGCAATTGCATCCGATGTAGCAGCAGATTTAATTAGCCAAGCAGAGCACGATGTAATCGCCGCAGCAGTTCTAATTACAACATCAACTGAATTGGCCGATAAGGTTGTTAAGGAGCTAGAGATTCGCGTTGCTGCAACCAAGCACAGTTCGCGAATAAGAGAAGCGCTCTCGGGCATTCAATCAGCAATTGTTTTAGTCGATTCCATTTCACAAGGTATAGATGTAGTAAATGCTTACGCTGCCGAACACTTGGAAATTCAAACTTTAAACGCTGCGCAAGACGCGCTTATGATCCGTAATGCTGGAGCAGTCTTTATCGGGAGATTTTCCCCAGTTTCACTTGGAGATTACTCCGCTGGGTCTAACCACGTATTGCCAACCGGGGGATGCGCTTGTCACAGCAGTGGACTTTCCGTACAAACTTTTTTACGAGGAATTCATTACATTGAATACAAGAAGGAAGCATTTGTAGACCTGATTCCTACGGTAATCACATTGGCTAATTCCGAGGATTTGCCGGCACACGGTGAAGCAATGTCTGCTCGTCTGGAAAATATATGAGCGAAAAGAACTGGCCTAACTGGTTACCGCTGCGCCAAGATTTAAAACCACTTTCTCCATATGGCGCGCCACAAGTTCCGGCTGAGGCGACGCTAAACACCAACGAAAATCCTTACGCACCATCTCCTGCGCTGGCAAAAGCGATCGCTGATCGCACTCACAAAGTTGCCCTGAATTTAAATCGCTATCCAGATCGCGACGCAATTTTGCTGCGCAAGGGTTTGGCTTCCTTTATAAATAAGTTATCAAGCACCTTATTTGATACTGATCAGGTATGGGCGGCAAATGGCAGTAACGAAATCATTCAATCGCTCTTTATGGCATTTGGTGAAAGACCTGCTCTAGGATTTACACCTTCTTATTCAATGCACCCGTTAATCGCTAAAGTCATTGGAGTTAACTGGTGCGATGGCGGTCGTCGCGCGGATTTCTCACTCGACCTTGCAAAAGCAAAAGAGGAGATATCGAAAGTAAAACCTGCCCTAACTTTTATTACGACACCCAATAACCCGACCGGAACCACTGTCACCCTGGAGGAGATTTCGCAGCTCGCGGATGCTGCCGCCAAAGTTGGCGGCTTGCTGATAGTCGATGAGGCGTACGCCGAATTCTCCAACCTCCCATCTGCCGTCACGTTAATTACCAAATTTCCTAACGTGGTTGTTATTCGCACAATGAGCAAGGCATTCGCTTTCGCCGGAGCTCGCCTGGGATATTTGATTGCAGATGCTGAAGTTGTATCAGCGATGTTCTTGGTACGCCTGCCGTATCACTTAAGTTCGCTTACTCAGGCAGCAGCTGAGGTCGCTCTCGAATTTCAAAGCGAACTCTTAGGTACTGTCTCTTCGCTCATCGGATCACGCAAATTCGTGGTATCAGAGTTAGAGAAGATGGGGTTGCAGGTAATTTCCAGCCAAGCCAACTTCATTTTATTCGCAGGATTTAGCCAAGAGAGCGCGCAACTTTGGCGTCAATTGCTAGATCGCGGCGTTCTCATTAGAGATGTGGGATTATTGGGACACTTGAGAATGACCATTGGCAATGAGGCCGAGAACCAGAAATTTATCGCCGCCCTGCAAGAGATCTTGAATGGAGAACGCCAATGAGAACAGCCCGCGTAGAACGTAAGACAAAAGAGTCACACGTAATCGTCGAATTAAATTTAGATGGCGTCGGTGAGATCTCGGTTGATACCGGTGTTCCGTTCTTTGATCACATGCTTTCGCAACTAGGCAAGCACTCCGGATTTAACTTAACAGTCAAGACAACTGGCGATGTTGATGTTGATTCTCACCACACCGTTGAAGACACATCGCTGGCATTTGGCCAAGCGCTGCGCGAAGCGCTCGGTGACAAAGTAGGCATTCGTCGCTTTGGCGATGCCATGGTGCCACTGGATGAAGTGTTAGTTCAGGCAGCGGTAGACCTTTCGGGTCGTCCCTACCTTGTTCACCGCCAACCTGAAATCGTTGAGTTAATCGGTACATTTGATACAACTCTTGGAAAACATATTTGGGAATCAATTGTCGCTGAAGCGCGCATCGCACTCCATATCCGCGTCCTTGAGGGGCGTAATGCGCACCACGTTTTTGAAGCACAATTTAAAGCCGTTGCGCGTGCCCTTCGTGATGCAGTCTCACTTGATGGCGGAATCGCAGGAGTTCCTTCCACAAAAGGTTCGCTCTAATAGTGATTGCAATCCTTGACTACGGGTCAGGTAATTTACGTTCGGCGCAACGCGCCTTCGAACGCAGTGGATCTGAAGTCATAGTTACATCCAATCGTGATATTGCCCTTAACGCCGCTGGACTTGTCGTCCCAGGTGTTGGTGCATTTGCTGCTTGCATGCGCGGCTTAGTCGCAATCGGGGGAGATGAAATAGTTCGAGCTCGAGTTGCCGCAAAACGTCCGACGCTTGGCATTTGCGTTGGTATGCAAATTCTCTTTCGTGATGGCGATGAACACGCGAACAGCGCACCACACAAAGGCGTTGGTATCTGGCAAGAGAGCATTACCAAGTTAGCTGCGCCGATCTTGCCGCATATGGGCTGGAATACCGTCGCGGTTACTGGGCCATCACAACTCTTTAAAGGCATTGCAGATCAATCTTTCTACTTTGTCCATTCTTATGCCGCTAAATCCAGCGTCGGTTCTGCGCAAGGTTGGACAACACATGGCGAAAAATTTCTGAGCGCTGTAGAAGATGGCGCAATTTGTGCAACGCAATTTCACCCGGAAAAATCTGGTGATGCCGGCCTTGAACTAATCAAGAATTGGGTGGGGCTGCTATGAGCGAGGCAAAGTATCTGGAACTTCTTCCTGCAGTTGATGTAAAAGATGGCCATGCAGTAAGACTGGTGCAAGGAGAACTTGCACGCGAAAGCATTTATGGTCAACCACTTGAAGTCGCTTTAGAATTTCAAGCAGCAGGCGCTGAATGGTTGCACTTAGTAGATCTGGATGCTGCATTCGGCCGGGGAGATAACAGCGCAATTCTCGCTGAAGTTGTTGGGCGTTTAGATATAAAGGTAGAACTCTCTGGTGGTATTCGCGATGATGAATCACTCAAGCGCGCCCTCGCCACCGGCTGTCGCCGTATAAATCTCGGTACGGCTGCGTTAGAAAATCCGCAATGGACTGCGCGGGTGATTGCCGAACATGGCGATCGAATCGCAGTTGGTTTAGATGTGCGCGGACATGTTCTTGCAGCACGTGGTTGGACTAAGGAAGGTGGAGATCTTTTTGAAACTTTAGCTCGGTTGGAAAGTGATGGTTGTGCGCGTTATGTCGTAACCGATGTAACCAAAGATGGAACTCTGCAAGGCCCAAATCTAGAATTACTCCGCGAAGTTTGTAGCGTAACCAAGAAGCCAGTAGTTGCCAGCGGAGGAATCTCATCTTTGGCCGACATCTCTGCACTTTCTGCTTTAAATGAAATTGGTGTCGAGGGCGCAATTGTTGGCAAAGCTTTATATGCCGGTGCTTTTACATTGCAAGAGGCTTTGGCGCTGACTAAGGGCGTTAAGTAAATGGCACTTTCAATTCGAATTATTCCTTGCCTGGATGTCACAGATGGTCGCGTTGTAAAAGGAGTGAATTTTACAGACCTCATTGATGCTGGTGACCCGGTGGAAATGGCAAATTTATATAATCTAGAAGGGGCGGATGAGTTAACTTTCTTAGATATTTCCGCCAGTAGTTCAGATCGGGAAACTACTTTAGATGTGGTTAGAAAGACCGCTGAGCAAGTCTTTATTCCATTAACTGTAGGTGGTGGAATTCGCAGCGTTGAAGATGTTGATCGATTATTGCGCGCGGGTGCCGATAAAGTTTCGATAAATACTTCTGCGATTGCGCGCCCAGAGTTAATTTCTGAAATCGCCGATCGCTTCGGCTCGCAAGTGTTAGTAATTTCAGTTGATGCTCGCCGCGCGCGTACTGATTCAGGATTTGAAGTCACCACGCACGGAGGACGCCAAAGCGCTGGTCTTGATGCACTCGCTTGGGTTGAGAAAGCGTGCGCACTTGGCGCAGGAGAAATCCTTTTGAATTCAATGGATGCCGATGGCACGCGTGCAGGCTATGACATTGGAATGATTACTGCGGTGCGAGCAATCTCCAAGGTTCCGTTGATTGCCAGTGGTGGTGCCGGAACTCTTGAAGATTTTGGCGCCGCCCTTGATGCTGGCGCTGATGCGCTACTTGCTGCGAGCGTATTTCACTTCGGGATTCACAGAATTAGCGATGTCAAGAAGTATTTAAGCGCACAGGGTTATTCCATTCGCAACAACCGCACCGCCTAAGGCAGAATAAGGCTATGGATGCGCAACTGCCTATCGATCTACCCACGGATATCGCAGAGCGTTTAAAATCTGATCTAGATTTAATTCCGGCGATCGCTCAGGATGCCAAAACTGGTGAAGTTTTAATGTTGGCCTATATGAATCGCCAATCACTTGCCTTAACGCTCAAGAGTGGTCGAGCAACTTACTGGAGCCGCAGTCGCAACGAACTCTGGGAGAAGGGTGCGACTTCAGGAAATACCCAAAAAGTTTTAGCGATCTCACTTGATTGCGATGGCGATGCGATTTTAATTAAAGTCGAACAAAGCGGGGCTGCCTGTCACACGGGGGAGCAGAGTTGTTTTCACAATCAGCTTCCCCTAAAACATTCGGCAGGTGAGCGTTAATGCAACGTTCGGAATTTCAGGAGTATGCCAAGAGTTTTAATGTGATTCCGGTTTACCGCAAACTTCTCGCAGATGGTGAAACCCCAATCGGAATTTACCGAAAGTTAGCCAAGAACGCGTCTTCTACATTCTTATTAGAATCTGCAGAACACGGCGGAACGTGGTCGCGTTACTCATTCATCGGAGCAAATAGCCAAGCAACTTTGAGCGAGAAAGATGGCAAGGCGATTTGGGTAGGAACAACACCTGCAGGTGCTCCTGTTGGTATAGATCCACTCGCAGCGCTGCGCCTTTCAGCTGCACACTTACGTTCGCCCAAAATTGCTGGGCTTCCACCACTTACTGGTGGCTTAGTCGGATATATGGGATATGACTGCGTTCGTCGCCTGGAAAAACTTCCATCACTTGGTAAAAAAGATATAGATCTACCAGAACTAGCCTTTATGTTAACCAGCGATCTTGCGGTGATGGATCACGCGCAAGGAACAGTCACCTTAATTGCCAATGCCATTAATTGGGATGGAACTGGCGATCGGGTGGATCAAGCTTTTGACGATGCACAATTGCGTTTGGATCGAATGCAGAACGAACTCGCCGGCTCACTCCCTGGATTTGTAGAAGAGTTAGGCCAAAAGAGCGCCCCAGAATTTACTCGCAATATTTCAGGTGAAGAGTACAAAGCGAAGATTGCGCTGGCTAAAGAAGAAATTTTGGCAGGTGAAGCTTTTCAAATAGTTCTCTCACAACGTTTTGCCATGGAGTGCACTGCAGATGCGCTAGATGTTTATCGCATGCTTCGTCTTCACAATCCCAGCCCATATATGTATCTATTTAGATTTACTGATGGCGTTGAAGTTGTTGGTTCAAGCCCAGAAGCACTCGTCAAAGTCACCGGTAAAGAAGTAATGGTTCATCCCATTGCTGGTACGCGCAAGAGATCAGATTCAGCAGAAGAAGATCATCGCCTCGGTGAAGAGTTGTTGGCAGATCCGAAAGAGCGCGCTGAACATTTGATGCTGGTAGATCTTGGGCGAAATGATCTCGGGCGAATTTGTTCTCCAGGTAGCGTTGAAGTTATAGATTTTATGCACATCGAGCGGTACTCACACGTGATGCATATCGTCTCAACTGTCATCGGAGAACTCTCAGAAAAATCATCACCAGTCGATGCGCTCTTTGCAGTTTTTCCAGCAGGAACTCTTTCAGGTGCACCAAAGCCACGTGCGATGGAGATTATTGAAACGCTAGAACCAACCCGCCGCGGCTTATATGGTGGCGCAATCGGTTACTTAGACTTCACTGGCAACATTGATACTTGTATCGCAATACGCACTGCACTCATTCATAACGGCGTGGCATATGTTCAAGCCGGGGCAGGGGTAGTTGCTGATTCTGATCCAGAGTCAGAAAATCAAGAGTGTCTAAATAAAGCTGCCGCTGTTTTAGGTGCGATCGGTGCGGCCAATAAGTTATCCGCTGGAATGAAAATTTCCTAAATGTCAGATTTTGCTCCGGTTCTATTTTCACTCACCATAATTCTCTTACTGGTCTTTCTGATTTCGCGTCGTTTCAATATTTCATCGCGTTATGAGCGCAAACCGAAAGTACATACCCCCTGGAGCGCTCTCGATAATGGAATTGATCCATCTAAGGATGGCGGCGATAAGTGAGCGTATTAGATTCGATCATTGAGGGCGTGCGCGAAGATTTAGCAAAGCGCCGCGGTTCCTTAGCAGAATTGCACGAGCAAATGTCGCAAGCGGCGCCACCATTGGATGCACATACCGTGCTTAAAGGTGATCAAATAAAAGTCATCGCCGAAGTAAAGCGATCATCTCCAAGCAAAGGAACACTTTCTGCAATTGCAGATCCTGCTGCTCTGGCCGAACAATATGAGAGCGCTGGCGCAAGTGTGATTAGCGTATTAACAGAAGAGCGCAGATTTAAAGGATCACTTGCAGATTTAACTTCGGTTCGATCCAGAGTATCAATTCCAATTCTTCGGAAAGATTTTATGGTCGATGAGTACCAATTCTTTGAAGCGCGCGCTCACGGCGCAGATGTAGTGTTATTAATCGTTGCCGCTTTAGCCAAGAGCCAATTGCGAGATTTCTATGACTTAGCAACAGAATTGGGCATGGCCGCGTTGATCGAAGTCCACACCGCTGATGAATTAGAACGGGCAATGGAAATTACTCCACGAATAATTGGAGTCAATTCCCGTAATTTAAAAACGCTGGAAGTTAATCCAGCGGCTTTCGCGGATTTGATTCCTCAGATTCCCAACAAGATTATTCGTGTTGCAGAATCAGGCATCAGCAGCCGAGGTGATGTGGAATTCGCTCAAAGCCACGGTGCCGATGCCATATTGGTGGGTGAAGCCCTCGTCACATCTGCTAATCCAGATTTGGCAATGCGCGCCTTATTGGGTCAAGGGTAGGCTTTAACTATGTCTATTTCAGAGCGCGAAGATCTTTCCGCCATCTTGGGCCACTTCGGTCCTTATGGTGGACGATTTGTTCCGGAAGCGCTAATTGGCGCACTTGAAGAGTTAGAAGAAGCGCACCGCACGGCGCAACTCGACCCTTCTTTTGTATCTGAACTTGCCGAACTTCACCGTACATATACCGGTCGCCCTAGCATCATCACCGAAGCAAAACGTTTTGCAGAACATGCAGGCGGTGCCCGCATAATTTTAAAGCGCGAAGATCTAAATCACACCGGTAGTCATAAAATTAATAACGTGCTTGGTCAAGCCTTACTCACCAAGCGAATGGGTAAGAAAAGAATCATCGCTGAAACTGGAGCCGGCCAACACGGAGTTGCTTCAGCCACCGCAGCCGCTCTTATGGGCTTGGAATGCGTTGTCTATATGGGCGAAGAAGATACAAAACGCCAGGCGTTAAATGTTGCTCGCATGAAATTATTAGGCGCTGAAGTAATTCCAGTGACTTCAGGATCACGCACACTAAAAGATGCCATTAACGAAGCTATGCGCGACTGGGTTACAAATGTCGAGACCACACATTATTTATTGGGCACAGTAGCTGGGCCGCATCCCTTCCCAACAATGGTTAGAGATTTTCATAAAATTATTGGCGAAGAAACGCGTGCTCAGGTTCTTGAACTCACTGGTCGACTACCGGATGCAGTTCTCGCTTGTGTCGGTGGTGGATCAAATGCGATTGGTATCTTCCATCGTTTCATTTCAGATCCCACAGTTCGCTTAATCGGTCTTGAAGCTGGAGGAGATGGCGTTGAAACTGGCCGCCATGCCGCAACTATTACCGGTGGAACTCCGGGGGTTCTGCACGGAACTCGCTCATATGTCTTGCAAGATAAAAATGGACAGACTGTCGAATCACATTCAATTTCGGCGGGCCTTGATTACCCTGGCGTTGGACCAGAGCATGCATACTTACATGACATCGGTCGCGCTGAATATCGCGCAATCACTGATGATCAAGCGATGCACGCATTTGCACTTCTTTCAAAGACCGAAGGAATTATTCCGGCCATTGAAACCGCGCACGCACTTGCCGGTGCGATGCAGGTAGGAAATGAACTCGGCAAGGACGCAATTATCGTCATTAATCTCTCTGGCCGCGGAGATAAAGATGTGCAGACTGCCGCAAGTTACTTTGGAATTCCCCTCGATTAATGACTGCTTTAGATGAACTCTTTGTAAAAGTTCGTGCTGAAAATCGCGCAGCGCTAATTGCCTACATACCAGCAGGTTTTCCATCCCAAGCAGGATGCCATCGCGTAATTGCTGCCTTCATTGCCGGGGGAGTAGATGCCATTGAAATCGGATACCCGTACAGCGATCCGGTTATGGATGGACCGACTATTCAAGCCGCTGCAGTTACATCTCTTGCCAACGGAACAGGTGCGGAAGAAGTTTTAGAAGCGCTAAAAATTGCTAGCGCATCTGTACCAGCCGTCGTTATGACTTACTGGAATCCGATTGAACGTTTTGGCGTAGACAACTTTGCCGCAGCGATCGCTGCCAATGGAGGATCAGGTGTGATCACTCCGGATTTAACAATCGAGGAGTCAGTGAGTTGGATTAGCGCAACGAAGGGTTCTTCAATCAATCCAATTTATGTGGTTGCTCCCAGCACAAAGGATGCGCGATTAGGACAGGTAACATCTAAATGCGGAGGCTTTGTCTATGCCGCCAGTTTGATGGGAGTAACCGGAGCGCGCGCATCTGTTTCATCAGGTGCTGCAGATCTCGTTGCACGAGTCCGTAAAACTACCGATCTTCCAGTTGCGGTTGGCTTGGGAGTATCAACTCGCGAACAGGCTAAAGGCGTGGCAGCCTATGCAGATGGAGTAATTGTTGGATCAGCATTTATTAAAGCGATACAAGATGCGCCGAGTGAAGAACAAGGACTTAAGGCCGTCACGGAATTAGCCCGTGAATTAGCAAAAGGAGTGCGTGAGGGAAGATGAAAGAAAAGTTTGTAACGCTGCAGCCTTGGTTTGGGTTAGTCGCGCGCCTTACCTTGGGAGGCGTGCTCTTTGTCGCCGGATATTTAAAGGTCGGCACACCGGATAAATCTCAAATGGCGGTTCGTGCTTACGAAATGCTGCCTATCTCAGTAGCTAATTTTCTGGGTCTGATACTTCCTCCAGTAGAGATTGTCATAGGAGCTCTTTTAATCGTGGGAGCGTTAACGCGTGTAATGGCCGCGCTCGGCGGCTTCACAATGTTCGTGTTTATTATTGCAATTGCGCAAGCTTGGGCTAGAGGCCTCAATATTGATTGTGGTTGCTTTGGCGGGGGAGGCGCTGTCGCCCCTGGTGAAACCAAGTATTTACAGGAAATTCTCAGGGATATTGGGCTGGTATTTCTCGCTGCCTATTTAATTCGCTACCCTTTAACCAAGTTTTCACTGGATAAGAACCAGAATCGTAAATCCTCACAGGAAGAAGTGGCATAAGAATGGCTCAGGCAAAGAATCCAAAAGATGGCAAAGATAACTTCACCCGCAACTTAGTTATCGCTGTAGTAATTGGCGTGGTTCTGATCATGCTAGTTCCAACAATTCTTTCAAAGCAGACCGACACCAGCGCCGCCGTTCCTTCCAGTGTTTCAGTTGAAGATGGTTACGGAATGGTCTTTAACAAGGAACTGCAAGATGTTCCCTTTATTGAGATTTATGAAGATTTTCAATGCCCCGCCTGCGCACGCTTTGAAGCGATAGTTGGCGAGTACGTTGATGATTTAATTAATACCAAAAAAGCAAAGGTGGCGTACCACCCACTGTCCTTCTTGGGTCCTGAATCACAGTTAGCAGCCAATGCTGCAGGGTGTGCTGCAGATGAAGGTAAGTTCCTTGAGTTCCATAAATTGCTCTTTGCAAACCAACCCGCTGAGAATTCTGGCGCGTGGAATTCTTCGTACTTCACAACTTTAAGCTTAGGTTTAGGCATATCTAGTAAAGAGTATGACAAGTGCGTTTCCAATAATGAATACAAGGGCTGGGTGGTAAATGTGGCTAACGAAGGAGCCAAGCGCAACATTAACTCCACACCGACTGTATTTATCAATGGCAAAGAGATTAATCGCGATACAGATTACAACAGCTTGGGAGATTTCATGCTCGCTGTTTCTAAAGCTTAAAGATGCGTAGCGCGATACCGACTCCGACTCAGTCGCAGATCGATATCGGTCCATTCACCTTTCACTTCTATGCACTTTGCATAATTGCTGGAATTGCGATCGCAATCTGGTTAGGTGATAGACGATTGCGCAATTACGGAAAATCGGCGGACCTTGATCTAACCGGAGTCGTCTCCGAAGTTGCGGTAATTGCAGTTCCCGCTGGTGTTATCGGCGGACGGCTTTATCACGTTGTTACTTCACCTGAGCCATATTTTGGTAGCGGTGGAAGTCCTTTGGCTATTCTTAAAATATGGAATGGTGGATTGGGAATTTGGGGAGCGATAGCACTCGGTGTACTAGGTGCGCTAGTTAGCTATCGCCGCATCGCAAAGGAAAGAACGCTTCCATCTTTCCGGGTCTTTTTAGATGCTCTTGCACCAGGAATTTTATTGGCGCAAGCGATAGGTCGTTTTGGAAATTGGTTTAACGCAGAACTTTTTGGCAGACCGCTAGATAGTTGGTGGGCGCTGGAAATTCCTTACAAATTTAGACCTAAGGGATACGGGCTCTTTGAAACTTTTCATCCCACCTTTTTATATGAAGCGATTTGGACAACCCTGCTCGCTGCGTTGCTAATAAAATTTGGCAGTAAGTGGAGAGATGGATCGACTTTCTTTATCTATATTGCAGGGTACTCCGCGGTTCGATTCTTTATTGAGGCAGTACGCATCGATTCTGCGCATGATTTATTTGGCCTACGGGTAAATCAATGGACAAGCATATTTATTTTCATCCTTGGGATGGTTCTTTTTTATAGAAACCAAGGTAAGAAGAAGGTCTCGAGTTCACCTGAAATTTAGCGGTAATCAGGTAGGCTCTCCATATGGCTCTTGAAGATGTCTATCAGCGAAACCTTCATCACCGCACTCATCGTGCCGGTTGGTTACGCGCTGCAGTCCTCGGTGCAAATGACGGGTTGGTTTCTACAGCTTCGCTGATGATCGGTGTGACCGCTGCGAAAGCTGGCGGCGCAGATGCACAAGGTTTTCTAATCACAGCGGGCGCGGCTGGAATTGTCGCTGGTGCTATGTCTATGGCAGTTGGCGAATATGTTTCCGTGCGATCTCAAAACGACATTGAAGAATCAGATCGTTTACTTGAAATCGAACACCTGTCAGTAGATCCAGATTCAGAGTTATTAGAGCTACAAGAGATTTATATCAAGCGCGGACTCACTCCGGAGTTAGCACTTGAAGTGGCTACCGCAATGCATGCACGCGATCCACTCGAAGCACATCTGCGCGATGAACTCGGTCAGCACCCACATACAAAGGCGCGCCCTGTACAAGCAGCCGTTGCATCCGCTGCAGCATTTACATCTGGTGGCTTAATTCCATTTGTTGGAGCCTTTGCACCAACTACTGGAACAGTGGCGCTAAGCATTGTTGGGTTCACGCTCGTGGGCTTGCTCTTCACAGGAGTTATCAGCGCGAAAATCGCAGGCTCAAAGATTTTCACCCCAACGCTTCGAGTAGTAATTGGTGGTTGTATCGGTATGGCGATCACCGCCGGCATTGGTCATCTTCTCCACGTGAGCGGGATTTAAAGCCTCAACTCTTCTTGGGCGTGCCAATTTGCCCCAATCCTTGCTACCCTTTTGCTACATCTACGGCTTAGTCGTCGGTGATATTTGGGCCAATGTTGTCCCTCCAGATTTTGTGAGCGTGGACAACAGGAGTGTAAATCAGATGGCCCTTCCATCTAATTATCCATCACGTCTTGGTCTTTACGACCCAGCCAATGAGCATGATGCATGCGGCGTTGCAATGGTGGCCACTCTAAAAAAAATAGCAACACACGAAATTGTTGAAAAAGCGTTAACTGCTCTACGCAATTTAGAACACCGTGGTGCATCCGGTGCAGAACCAGATAGCGGTGACGGCGCGGGAATTTTGATCCGCGTTCCAGATGCTTTTTATCGCGCTGTTGTTGCATTTGATCTACCTCCCGCAGATTCATATGCAACTGGTATTGCATTTATCGCGCAGGGTTCAGAAGTCCGCAGCGAGATCTCAAAAATTGCCGAAGAAGAAGGAATTAAGGTTTTGGGTTGGCGCGAGTTGCCAATTAACTCCGCCTCCCTTGGTAAAACGGCTGTATCTGTGATGCCAAAGTTTGAGCAAGTTTTCATCTCTGGCGCCAAGAATGAATCAGGAATCGCACTGGATCGATTAGCTTTCTGCTTGCGAAAGCGCGCTGAGCACTCACTGGATCTTTACTTCCCTTCACTTTCATCCCAGACCATTGTTTACAAAGGAATGCTCACCACTGGACAGCTCGAAGAATTTTTCCCAGATCTAAGTGATCAACGCGTTGTTTCTCCATTGGCGCTAGTCCACTCACGTTTTTCCACAAATACTTTTCCTTCCTGGCCGCTGGCCCACCCTTATCGCTTCATCGCTCACAACGGAGAAATTAATACCGTTAAAGGTAATCGCAATTGGATGCGCGCCCGCGAATCTCTTCTTGCCAGCGAGTTAATACCTGGAGATCTGAGTCGCTTATTCCCGATAGTTGAAATGTCCGGTAGCGATTCGGCATCCTTCGATGAAGTTCTTGAGTTGTTATATCTTGGTGGACGTTCATTGCCACATGCAGTTTTGATGATGATCCCGGAAGCGTGGGAGAACCACGCAACGATGTCACAGAAGCGCCGTGATTTTTACGCATTCCACTCATCTTTAATGGAGCCTTGGGATGGTCCAGCTTGTGTGACATTTACTGATGGACATCAAGTAGGAGCGGTGTTGGATCGAAACGGCCTTCGTCCTTCACGTTTTTGGGTTACAGATGATGGGCTGGTAGTCCTCGCATCCGAAGTTGGAGTTTTAGATTTCCCAGCGGAAAAGATTGTCCGCAAAGGTCGCTTGCAGCCCGGCAAGATGTTCTTAGTTGATATTGAAGCTGGTCGCATCATTGAAGATGATGAGATAAAGGATTCACTTGCCGATAGCGCACCATATGGTGAATGGATCAATGCAGGCATGATGAAGTTGAGTGATCTACCTTCACGCGAACATATCGTTTACCCACACTCATCTGTCGTACGTCGCCAACGCGCTTTCGGATATACCGAAGAAGAGATTCGAATTTTGCTAACTCCGATGGCCAAGAACGGAATGGAAGCCCTTGGTTCAATGGGAACCGATTCGCCAATCGCAGCCCTATCGGAAAAGCCACGCCTGCTCTTTGATTACTTCTCGCAACTTTTCGCCCAAGTAACAAACCCACCACTTGATGCGATCCGTGAAGAATTAGTTACAAGTTTGGCGGGCTCGATCGGCCCTGAACATAACTTGCTCGATCCCGGACCAGAATCTTGCCAACAAATTTCACTTCCTTTCCCTGTTATTGATAACGATGAACTTGCCAAGATAATTCACGTCAATGCCGATGGTGATTACCCAGAGTTGGAAAGCTATGTAGTTCGCGGACTTTTCCCGGTGACAGGTGATGGCAACACACTACATACCAGGCTAGAAGAAATTAAGCGCGAAGTATCTGATGCCATTGCTGCAGGTGCGCATATTATTGTTCTCTCAGATCGCAATGGTGATGCCGAAGATACGCCGATTCCATCACTGCTGTTGACTGCTGCGGTTCACCACCACTTAATTCGCGAAAAGACCCGCACCAAAGTTGGACTAGTCGTTGAAGCAGGAGATGTCCGCGAAGTTCATCACGTTGCACTTCTAATTGGATATGGAGCAGCTGCGGTTAATCCATATTTGGCGATGGAATCTGCTGAAGATTTAGTTCTGCAGGGCGTGATCACAGGTATCACTCCTGAAAAAGCTGTACGCAATGTGATCAAGAGCCTTGGAAAAGGAGTCTTGAAGGTAATGTCCAAGATGGGCATTTCAACTATTGCTTCTTACACAGGCGCTCAAGTCTTTGAAGCGATCGGTCTTGCGCAAGAAGTTGTTGACGAATACTTTGTTGGCACAACATCGCGCCTGGGCGGAATTAGTTTGGATGTCATTGCCGAAGAAACTATTGCGCGCCACCTCATTGCATACCCAGTCGGGGGAGAGATTCCCGGCACTAAGCGTCTGCCAATCGGTGGTGAATACCAATGGCGCCGCGACGGTGAGCCACATTTATTTAATCCTGAAACTGTATTCACTTTGCAGCACTCCACTCGTTCAAAGCGTTACGACATCTTTAAGCGTTACACCAGCAAGGTAGACACTCAAAGCAAAGAGTTGATGACCCTTCGTGGACTTTTCTCCTTCAAAGAAGGAGAACGCCCCGCTATTTCTATCGATGACGTGGAGCCTATTTCGGAGATCGTAAAGCGTTTTTCAACCGGTGCGATGTCTTACGGTTCAATTTCGCAAGAAGCACATGAAACGTTAGCGATCGCCATGAATCGACTCGGCGCAAAATCTAACACTGGCGAAGGTGGCGAAGACCCAACGCGATCTATTCCAATGGCAAATGGCGACTCTAAGCGCAGTGCAATTAAACAAGTTGCGAGTGGTCGATTTGGCGTGACAAGTGATTACTTAGTAAATGCAGATGATATTCAGATCAAAATTGCGCAGGGGGCAAAACCTGGTGAGGGTGGGCAACTGCCTGGAAATAAGGTCTATCCATGGATCGCCAAAGTGCGTTACTCAACTCCTGGGGTTGGTTTGATTTCTCCGCCGCCTCATCACGATATTTATTCAATTGAAGATTTAGCGCAGCTGATTCACGATTTAAAGAATGCAAATAAGAATGCGCGCATCCACGTGAAGTTAGTTGCCGAAGTCGGAGTCGGAACGGTAGCAGCCGGAGTTTCTAAAGCGCATGCCGATGTTGTTCTAATTTCTGGCCACGATGGCGGAACTGGTGCTTCACCACTTACCTCACTCAAGCACGCAGGGGCTCCTTGGGAACTTGGTTTAGCAGAAACGCAGCAGACACTTCTTCTTAACGGTCTGCGTGATCGCATCGTTGTTCAAGCAGATGGCCAATTAAAGACCGGTCGCGATGTTGTAATCGCTGCGCTCTTAGGTGCCGAAGAGTATGGTTTTGCAACTGCGCCACTCGTTGTTTCAGGTTGCGTAATGATGCGTGTCTGCCACTTAGATACTTGCCCAGTTGGCGTTGCAACCCAGAACCCAGAGCTTCGAAAGCGTTTCACTGGAAAGCCAGAATTTGTTGAAACTTTCTTTGAATACATCGCCGAAGAGGTGCGCGAACTCTTGGCAAAACTTGGTTTCCGCACATTGCAAGAAGCGATCGGCCATGTTGAATTTCTAGACACTCGCGATGCCGTCAACCACTGGAAGGCGAGCGGTCTGGATTTAGCGCCATTGTTGGTACGTCCAGATGTTGATTCACCGCTACATCGCACAACACTTCAAGATCACGGTCTTGCAGCGGCAATGGATAATCAATTGATCACTCTTGCGGCAGCAGCACTTGATAAGAAAGAGGCGGTACGAATTGATCTACCGGTGCGCAACGTTAACCGCACAGTTGGAACCATGTTGGGCGCAGAAGTAACTCGTCGCTTTGGCGCAGAAGGCCTTCCGGTCGGAACAATTGATGTGACGCTGCACGGTTCTGCAGGTCAATCACTTGGAGCATTCCTGCCGCGTGGAATTGCTATTCGACTCTACGGTGATAGCAATGACTATGTCGGTAAAGGTATTTCAGGTGGTCGTGTAATCGTTAGGCCAGATGAACGTGCAATTTTCCCATCTCACAAGAATGTCATTGCCGGCAACGTTATTGGTTACGGTGCAACCTCTGGTGAAATATTTATTAGAGGATTAGTTGGCGAAAGATTCTGCGTTCGTAACTCTGGCGCAACCGCCGTTGTTGAAGGAGTTGGCGATCACGGCTGCGAATATATGACTGGTGGAACCGTCGTGATTCTAGGACGCACAGGTCGCAACTTCGCTGCTGGTATGTCAGGTGGACGCTCCTTCGTTTTAGATTTAAATCCAGCCCAAGTAAACACCGAGATGGTCGATATCTTGGCCGTTCCTGAAGATCAGAAAGAATCGCTCAAATCCATAATCTCGTCTTTCCATGCTGAAACCGGATCAGAAGTTGCTGCTGAATTAATGAAGGATTGGAGCGCTGCCGTAAATCGCATCTCTTTAATTATGCCGCGTGATTATGCTCGCGTTCTCGCTGCAATCGAAAGAGCGACAAAAGATGGTCTTCCAGTTGATCAATATGTAATGGAGGTAGCAGCAAATGGCTGATCCAAAGGGTTTTTTAACGACACCGCGTGAAACGCCAAAGCGTCGTCCAGTCGATGTACGCATCAAAGATTGGCATGAAGTTTATGAAACACAGAGTATGGAGCACCTGCAAAAACAAGCAGGGCGCTGTATGGATTGTGGAATTCCCTTCTGCCACGAAGGTTGCCCACTCGGTAATTTAATTCCAGAGTGGAATGACTTGATCTGGCGTGGCGATAAAGAAGAGGCTATTGCCCGATTGCATGCCACAAATAACTTTCCAGAATTCACTGGTCGCTTATGTCCTGCGCCATGCGAGACCGCTTGCGTAGTCGGAATCAACGCTGATGCAGTCACAATCAAGCAGGTAGAACTGCGCACAATCGAAGAAGCTTTTGGTGCTGGAAATGTAAAACCGACCCCTCCTGATCGCTTAACAGGTAAGACTGTTGCAGTTATTGGTTCAGGCCCTGCTGGCTTAGCAGCAGCGCAACAGTTAACTCGCGCTGGCCACACCGTCGCAGTTTATGAACGTGCCGATAAAATCGGTGGGTTGCTGCGCTACGGAATTCCTGAATTCAAAATGGAGAAGAGCGTGCTTGATCGCCGCTTAAATCAGATGGAGAAAGAAGGAACTCGTTTTCGCCCTGGTGTAAATGTTGGCGTTGAATTAACCGGCGTAGATTTGCGCAGGAAATACGATGCAATTGTGATCGCAGTTGGCGCAACCCAGTGGCGCGATCTCCCGATCAAGGGGCGCGAGAATAAAGGTGTTTACCAAGCGATGGAATTTCTACCTTGGGGCAATAAACAAGCCCTTGGTGAAGTTACCAATCCAGATATTAATGTCTCCGGAAAGCATGTAGTCATTTTGGGTGGGGGAGATACTGGTGCAGATTGTCTCGGTACTTCTATTCGTCAAGGCGCCGCCAGCGTTACGCAGTTAGAGATTATGCCGCGGCCAAGTGAAGAACGTCCGAGCGGACAACCATGGCCGACTTATCCAATGATCTACCGCGTTTCCTCCGCACATGAAGAATTGGATAATCGTGTCTTCGCCGTTAGCACCGAAGAATTTGTTGGAGATGGCAAAGGAAATCTGAAAGCGTTAAAGATGGTTGAAACACAATTCGCTAACGGCAAGTTCGAGCCAGTTCCTGGTACCGAAAAAGAGATTCCAGCTGATTTCGTCTTCTTGGCGATGGGATTTACTGGTCCTGAAAAATCAGAGATTCTCACTCAACTCGAAGTTGAATTTGATGATCGTGGAAATATCAAGCGCGATGAGAATTATCAGAGCAGCGTTGAAGGAATATTTGTAGCAGGAGATGCCGGACGCGGTCAGTCACTAATTGTTTGGGCAATTGCCGAAGGCCGCAGTGCAGCCGCTGGTGTCGATAAATACCTCGAAGGGGAAACCCAATTACCTGCACCTATCGAACCAACCGCCCGCTCACTTATGGTTTAAAAGATCCATTGAACTAACAAGTAATTAACTTAATTAGATAAGGTAGCCACATGCGTCGCGCGAAGATTGTTTGCACTATGGGTCCAGCAGTTGAATCTGCCGAAAAAGTTCGTGAGTTAATCGACGCTGGAATGAACATGGCTCGCCTCAATCTTTCACACGGTGGATATCCAGAACATCAAGCGCGCTTAAATCAGGTACGTCTGGCCTCAAAAGAGGCGGGTGTGCCAGTAGCAATTCTCGTTGACCTGCAAGGCCCAAAGATTCGCTTAGCGCGATTTAAAGCAGGACCACACGATTTGGCGCGCGGAGATATTTTTACAATCACAACTGATGAAGTTGAAGGCACCAAAGATCGTGTTGGTACTACCTACAAGGGTCTGCCTGGTGATTGCAAAGCTGGCGACCGCATTTTGATTGATGACGGAAAGGTCACCGTCGAAGTTATTGAAGTTAAAGGTAATGATGTAGTAACCAAGGTGATCGAACCCGGTGCTGTCAGCAACAATAAAGGAATAAATTTGCCTGGTGTAGCCGTTTCGGTGCCTGCACTTTCTGATAAAGATATGGATGATCTTCGCTGGGGATTAAAAGCGGGTGCTGATTTCATCGCGCTCTCATTTGTACGGAGCGCAGATGACATCGTCGATGTGCATCGCATTATGGACGAAGTCGGAATCCGCATCCCAGTAATCGCAAAGATCGAAAAACCACAAGCGGTCGCAAATTTACAAGAGATTGTCAACGCCTTTGATGGAATTATGGTAGCGCGCGGAGATTTAGGCGTTGAGCTGCCGATAGAAGAGGTGCCTTTAGTACAAAAACATTGCATCCAGTTGGCTCGTGAAGCTGCCAAACCAGTCATTGTTGCGACCCAGATGCTTGATTCAATGATTACAAATTCACGCCCGACCCGCGCCGAAGCTACAGATTGCGCAAACGCTGTCCTAGATGGCGCTGACGCCTTGATGTTATCTGGTGAGACTTCTGTGGGCGCATTTGCCATCGAATCTGTTCAAACTATGGCGCGTATTATTTCCCACACAGAAGAGGGTGGTATGGACATGATCCGCCCAATGAAATCAACGCCAAAGACCAAAGGCGGCGCAATTACCAAAGCAGCAGCTGAAGTCGGTGCAATTGTTGGCGCTAAATACTTAGTTACCTTCACACAATCAGGTGATTCTGCGCGACGTACCGCACGCTTGCGCTCACCAATTCCGATCTTGGCATTCACCCCTGAAGTTGGAACCTATAACCGGATGGCCCTTGATTGGGGAGTTGAACCTGAGTTAACGCCAATGGTTAAGCACACAGACGAAATGGTTAAGCAGGTTGATACTTTTCTACTTAAGTCCAAGCGCTGCAGCGAAGGCGAGTTTGTTGTAATTGTCGCTGGATCACCTCCTGGAATTCCAGGATCAACGAACGCGATGCGCGTTCACCGTGTGGGAGATGCCGTGGGAGGCGCTGCTCCCGCCTACCGTTAAGATTTGCAGGAAAAGGCCTCGGTACTCCAACGGTAGAGAGGGCAGTCTCAAACACTGCATAGTGTCGGTTCGAATCCGACTCGAGGCACATGAACTCAACCAGTAAAGCGACAACACCTCGGATCAGAATTCTGGTCGCCGAAGACGAGGCCCTGATTCGTATGGATCTAGTTGAGATGTTAAATGAAGCCGGTTATGAAGTTGTGGCCGAGGCCTCCGATGGCGCACAAGCAATTGAATTAGCACAATTACATAAACCAGATTTAGCAATTCTCGATGTGAAGATGCCGGTCCTTGATGGAATATCTGCAGCAGAGAAAATAATTGCAATTGCTCCAGTATTAATGTTGACCGCATTTTCACAACGCGAACTTGTCGAGCGCGCGCGTGATGCCGGAGTAATGGCATATGTTGTTAAACCTTTTTCTATTGGTGATTTAGTACCAGCAATTGAAATTGCAATCAGCCGGCATTTGCAGATGCGCTCCCTTGCCGAAGAAGTTGCAGATCTTCACGAGCGTTTAGAGACTCGTAAATTAATTGATCGCGCAAAGGGAATCTTGATGCAAGCTCTAAATCTTTCTGAGCCCGAATCCTTTTCGTGGATCCAGCGGGCGGCCATGGATCGCCGAATGACCATGAAAGAGGTCGCCCTAGCGGTCATCTCACCCGATGCCGTACCCGGCAACTAAACCGATAAAAATCCAGGAACGTAACCAAACCTTTATATTCCCACGCTCAATTTCAGTTTGTTGGATCACACTTGCAGCCTTTAGACTTCCAGCCTCCCTGTCCCGGGACTCAAGAACAGGAAAGGCTATAAATGAAGATCTCAAAGAAGATTATTTCAAGCGTTGCATCAGCAGCACTTGTTACATCTGCAGTTATTGCAGGAACAACAGCAGCATCAGCTGCTGCTTGTGCTGCAAACCTAAAGATTTACTTCCAAGGTGCTCAGACTGGTAACTATGCAGAAACTGGTATCAACGAGGCTAACGGCGTAAAGCTTGCAATTGATAAGTACAACGCAAAGAACCCAAAGGTAAAGATTGATTACGATGTAATCGATACTCAGGCATCAGGTTCACAATCTCCAGCTCTTGCTGCCAAGGTTGTTGCCGATGATTGCGCAATCGGCGTAGTCGGTGGAATGTACTCAGGCGAGACTCTTGCTGCTGTCCCAATTTATGAGGGCGGTAAGGTTCCAGTAATCTCACCATCAGCTACAAACCCAGCTCTAACAAACAAGTCACCATACTTCCACCGCGTAGTTGCTAATGACCTTGTACAAGGTCCAGCACTTGCCGGAATCGCAAAGAGACTTAAGGCGAAGCTTTTCGTTGTTGATGATGCGACTCCTTACGGTAAGGGTCTAGCAATTATCGTAAAGAAGACCGTCCCTAGCCTCATCGTCGGAACAGATGCTGTTACTGAAGGAACAACAAACTTCTCATCAGTAGTTGCAAAGATTAAGGCTTCAAAGGCGACAGCAGTCTTCTACGGTGGCTACTACCCAGAAGCAGCTATCTTGATCAAGGCACTTCGCGACAATCCTGCAACTAAGAACGTCAAGCTAATCGCTGGCGATGGAGTTCTTGATGGCGAATTCATCACATTGGCTAAGAAGAACGCTGAAGGTGCATACCTCACAGCTCCTGGCCTTGACATGAAGGCTGCTGCTCCAGCTCTATACAAGGAGTACAAGACAAAGTTCAACCGTGAACCAGGTCTTTACACACTTGAGGCTTACAACTCTGCTTACTTCTTCCTAGAAGGAATCAAGAAGGGTAAGACTACTCGCGAGACAATGAACACTTGGATCGGTGAAGCAGTTGTTAAGGGCGTTGGAATGACAATGTCATTCTCGTCAACTGGTGACTCAGATAAGATCATTATGAACGAGTACACAATCAAGAATGGCAAGATGGTCTGGGTTAGAGTTCTGTAATAAGACTCTTTACCAAGGCTTAAATCCTTAACGAGGAAGGCAGAGGGTTCAATTGAACCCTCTGCCGTTTCTCTATATTGTTCGTGCTCTATGAATTGGAGTTTTTGTGGATTTTTCGATTGTTGTCAGTGACTTTGCCTCACTTACGTTGGATGGCATAGTCGTCGGAGCGATTTATGCTCTTGTAGCCCTTGGCTACACACTGGTCTATGGCGTACTTCGCTTAATCAACTTTGCACACTCTGAAATTTTTATGATGGGCACGATGACTGCCGTCTTTGTTACATCAATTCTTGGGTTCACAGGTTACGAAGATCCTCTGCCACTCTGGCGCTTCTTCTTGGTCTTCGCACTTATCGTCATAGCCTCTTCTGTCGTCAGCGGTGGAGCGGCCGTGATTCTTGAAATCGTTGCTTATCGTCGCCTTCGCAATATGGGTGCAAGTCGCCTCAGCTCGCTAATCTCAGCGATCGGTGCATCATTCTTTCTAACCGAAATTTTTCGCCTTTTAACAGATTCACGCAATTTGGATTTTCCACGCATGATCAGTAAAGAACCACTTTTTCAATTTAGTTCTGCCTATGTAACTCAAGATAAACTTCTTGTTCTAGCAGGTGCAGCGATCCTTTTCTACGGTCTCAACCGAATCATCAATCACACCCGCTTAGGTTTAGGAATTCGTGCTGTATCGCAAGACGAGCGCACATCTGTCTTGATGGGAGTTAACGTTAACCGAGTCATCTCCTTTACCTTCCTAATTGGCGGTGTTTTAGCCGGAGCGGGTTCTGCTTTCTATATGGTTTTCTATGAAGTAACGAAATCAAATGTGGGATTCTTAATCGGAATCTCTGCATTTACCGCAGCCGTCCTCGGAGGCATAGGAAATATTCGCGGAGCCCTGATCGGCTCATTCGCTCTTGGTCTATTCCAGCAATACACCGCAGCCGTTCTTGGATATAACTGGCGAGATGTTGTGACATTCGTAGTCCTAGTTCTGGTCTTGCTAGTTAAGCCAACGGGGCTATTTGGTGAAGCGCTTCAGAAAGCGAGAGTGTAAAAATGCCTGATCTATCCAGATTTAATTTACGCGATCGTTTCGGGGACTGGTGGGATAAAGCTTCCCCAATACAACGCGGATTCACACGTGTATTTGTAATATCACTTTTCTACGCACTTCCTCTTATCAATAACCCGGTTATTGATACCCCGGAAACATCGTTCCAGTCCGTTCTCTTCTATCCACTCGCCATGTTTAGCCTTATGGCAGTTGGTTTGAATGTTGTTGTGGGCAAGAGCGGAATCCTCGACCTGGGTTATGTTGCCTTCTTCGCAATAGGCGCTTATACCTATGCGATGTTCGCCCTTAAGACATCACTTATTTTTTGGGAGATCCTGCCTTTGGCAATGGGATTTGCAATGCTTGCAGGGGTAATTCTTGGCTTACCTGCGCTTCGTCTTCGCGGCGATTATTTGGCGATCATCACTCTCGGATTCGGTGAGATTGTTCGTATCGTTGCAATTAATACTGAAGCGATCGGCGGAGCAGCCGGACTTACTTCAATTCCAGGCCCGCCCGCTTTCTTGGGATATGAATTTACTGTGATGGATCCGCGTCCGTATTACTGGCTAACTCTCACACTTCTTGCCCTCGTTATCTGGGGAGTTCTACGACTCTCGCATCGCAAACCAGGACGTGCTTGGGAAGCGATCCGCGAAGATGAAGATGTCGCAGAATTTATGGGAGTTTCAACTTTGAAATATAAGTTATGGGCTTTCATTATCGGTGGCGCAGTGGGTGGTGCAGCTGGAGCTGTCTATGCCTCACAGATCAGATCAATTCAACCAGAAATGTTTACCCTGAACCTCTCAATTATGATTCTCGCCTGCGTTGTTTTCGGCGGAATGGGAAACATCTGGGGTGTAATCCTTGGAGCAGTACTTCTCGGTTATCTCCCTGAGAAGCTTCGCTTCTTGAGTGAAACTCGCATCATATTCTTTGGCCTGCTGATGGTCGTCATGATGAATATCCGACCTAATGGTCTTCTTCCACGGAAGAAGCGCGAAGTTGTGGGGGAGAAGAAGTGATGTCACAACAAGTTTCAGGCAAGAAAATTCTTGAAGTCAAAGATCTCGTCGTAAAATTTGGCGGTGTTACTGCACTCGATAGCGTTAACCTGCACGTTAGTGAAGGAGAAATCGCTGCGCTTATTGGTCCAAACGGAGCCGGAAAGACAACTGTCTTCAATATTGTTACTGGCTATTACACACCCGCTTCAGGATCGGTTACCGTAGAAGGAAATGCCATGATTGGACTGCGACCATACAAGATTGCGCGCAGTGGCTTGGCTCGTACATTCCAAAATATTCGCCTCTTCGGAGATATGACCGCTCTTGAAAATGTAGCTACCGCAGCAGATGCTCTCAATAAATCCGGCCTGGTTGGATCACTCTTTGGTGTTCCTCGCAGCCGACGAGATGAGAAGCGGAGCATGGAGAAGGCGCACGAACTTCTTACCTTTATTGGTCTGGATCATCGCGCTGGCCAACTCTCACGCAACCTTCCGTATGGCGATCAACGTCGCTTGGAAATTGCTCGCGCACTAGCGCTCGAGCCGAAGGTACTACTTCTTGACGAACCAGCGGCTGGTTTCAACCCGCAAGAAAAAGTGGAGCTCGGTGAGTTAATTAAGAGGATTCGCGACCGCGGTCACGCAGTACTTTTAATTGAACACGATATGAGCCTGGTTATGAAGATATCTGATCGAGTCTCAGTTCTCGATTTCGGAAAGAAAATTGCTGAAGGCACACCTTCGGAAATTCAAAATAATCAACGTGTTATTGATGCGTACTTAGGAGTTGCTGAAGATGCTTCTTAATATTGAAAATCTCCAAGTTTCATACGGCAAGATCAAAGCCATTAAAGGAATATCACTTAATGTAAATCAGGGTGAAATCGTCACGCTAGTTGGCGCAAATGGTGCCGGTAAGACAACTCTGTTAAAGACAATTTCGGGAATTCTGAGCCCCGCAGAAGGTGTAATCAACTTTGAAGGAGCCGATCTCTCCAAGATCAAGCCGTATCAACGCGTTATTAATGGAATATGTCAAGCGCCAGAAGGTCGCGGTATTTTCCCAGGTATGACGGTTCGCGAAAATCTCGAAATTGGAAAGTACGGCCGAGTAACGGCAAAAGTTGAGATGGCTGAAGATCTTGAGATGGCGTACTCGCTTTTTCCACGTTTGAAGGAACGCGAAAATCAAGCAGGTGGAACTCTCTCAGGCGGAGAACAGCAGATGCTATCTATTGGTCGCGCACTGATGAGTCGCCCACGCTTGCTACTTCTTGATGAGCCTTCTATGGGTCTTGCTCCTAAATTTATCTCTGCGATCTTCAATATTATTCAAGAGATTAAGAAACAGGGCATGACAATTCTTCTCGTTGAGCAGAACGCGGCAAAGGCATTGAGCATTGCTGATCGTGCTTATGTTCTTGAAACCGGCAATATCACCAAGGAAGGTTCTGGAAAAGAGCTACTTAATGATCCTGCTGTACGCGCTGCATACCTCGGACACGGCGCTTAATTTGCGCTAAATACGCTCCGCAAGAATTAAACAAGTAATTCTTGCAGTGCAAGTTCTCTGACCTTGTTCATTGGTAATCACGATTTCATAGCAGCACATGGTCTTGCCTAAGGAAACAGCAGTTGCAACTCCAGTTACAAAACCTGTTGTAGCCGATTTATGATGCGTTGCATTGATATCGACTCCAACAATTTTTCGGTTTGGTCCTGCATGAAGTTGAGTTCCGACAGATCCTAAAGATTCGGCGAGAACAACGCTAGCGCCACCGTGCAGTAATCCAATTGGTTGGGTATTTCCCTCAACTGGCATACGACCGACTAATCGCTCGGGGGAAGCCTCCAGAATCTCGATACCCATCTTCTTATCAAGGGCGCCGCTTCCGCGTTCGCGAATCAACTCTAAATAGTTTGGGGTATTTTTTGGCTGCGTCATAGTTCGAAATAGTAACTTGTTAACGAGTACTTCTCTAGGATGACGCCATGGCCCAGAAGAGATTGCTCCTAATCGATGGCCATTCAATGGCATATCGGGCTTTCTTTGCCCTTCCTGCGGAAAATTTCACCACAGCGCAAGGCCAGCACACCAATGCGATCTATGGCTTTGCCACGATGCTGATCTCGCTTTTAAAGGATGAGAAGCCAACGCATGTTGCTGTCGCTTTTGATGTATCGCGGAAAACTTTTCGAACAGATATTTTTCCTGATTACAAAGCTAATCGCGCAAAAACTCCCGATGAATTTCGTTCGCAGATGCCGTATTTAAATGATTTAGTTAAAGGCTTTGGGATTACCCAGTTTTCGCTAGAAGGCTATGAAGCAGATGACCTGATCGCAACCATCACCAAGCAAGCAGAGCGCGAAGGTGCAGAGGTATTGATCTGCACCGGTGATCGTGACAGTTTCCAATTAGTAACAGAGAAAACAACGGTGCTTTATCCAAAGCGTGGAGTCTCTGAAATGGCGCGGATGACGCCCGCTGCGGTTCAGGAAAAATATGGAATGTCGCCGGATCAATATCCCGACTTTGCGGCGCTGCGTGGCGACCCCAGCGATAACTTACCTTCGGTCCCAGGAGTTGGCGAGAAGACTGCCGCAAAGTGGATAGTGGAATATGGATCTCTCACGGAGTTGCTTGCAAACGTTGACAAGCTGGGCGGCAAAGTTGGGCAATCGCTGCGCGATAACCTAGATGATGTTATTCGCAACCGCGAACTTACCCAGCTCGTCCACGATGCGCCTATCGATTACCAAGTTGATGCCTTGGCTTGGTCAGGGGTTGCTGAATCTGATTTAACAAAGATATTTGAACAACTTGAGTTTAGAACTCTGAAAGATCGCCTCAAGCTAATTCTCAATCCAGATTCAGTTGTGAAGAAGCAAGAGGTCGCTGCAGAATTCACCCTCTTTGCAGATGCTGTAGAAGGCGGCGAATTAACTGCGGCAGAAATCGATGTGCGAATATCTGAACATAAAGGTGAGATCGCAGTTGCCTTTGAATTGCGCGAAGAGAAGTTGCATCGTTACGCAATTGCCTTTTCACCAACTGATGTTCATTTAGTTCACTCATCACAGATGGGCAAGTGGGCTCAGGATGTAAATATCCCAAAAATCGCCCACGATGCAAAGTCTTTAGCCCGTGAGAGCCTTTTTGACGGAGTTATCTTTGATACCGCCTTGGCGGCTTATCTAGTAAACCCTGGAGTTCGGGCACAGAATTTAAGTGATCTGCTCGAACGTTGGGGCGATGGTGTAACCATCGATGCATCCTCGCCTGAACAAGAGCTTTTAACTAGCGCAGCAGTCCTATTCACCTTACGTAAATCTTTAGAGACCGAGATGCGCGATCGTGGTGTACTTACGCTATTTAATGACCTTGAACTTCCGATAGCGCAGCTCTTGGCGGTGATGGAAAATCGTGGGATTGCAGTTGATCGTAAAGAACTGGAGAAACTGGCAACTTTCTTTGAAGGTGAAGTAGCCCGCGAAACTAAGGCAGCGCATCTTGCCGCAGGACATGAATTTAATGTGGCATCGCCTAAGCAGCTGCAGGTGGTCTTATTTGATGAGTTAAACCTACCCAAGACTAAGAAGATTAAAACTGGATTTACTACTGATGCCGAAGCACTTAACTGGCTCTTTGAAAAGACTAAACACCCCCTTTTGGAATCACTGTTACGCATTCGTGAAACCAAAAAACTTGGCACAACAGTGGAGGGCTTGATCGCAGAAATTGGTTCTGATGGTCGAATCCGCACCCACTTTGCACAGACTGTTGCAGCCACCGGTCGTTTATCTTCAGTGGGACCAAATTTACAAAATATTCCAGTGCGCACTGAAGAAGGGCGCAGTATTCGAAAAACATTTGTGGCGGGTGCTGGTTATGCCTCTTTGCTTACCGCGGATTATAGCCAGATCGAAATGCGCATCATGGCGCACTTATCGAGGGATTCAGGATTACTTGCTGCCTTTGAAACTGGTGAAGATTTGCACGCCACTGTTGCAGCGTTGGTCTTTGGCGTTGCCGCAGTCGATGTTGATCCCGAGATGCGCCGTCAGATAAAGGCGATGTCATATGGATTGGCATATGGACTTAGCGCCTACGGGTTAGCGGTGCAGCTAGATCTTTCACCACCGGCGGCACAAGAATTAATGGATAAGTACTTCCTGCGCTTCGGCGGAATTCGGGATTACTTAAGTAGCGTTGTTGTCGAGGCGCGCAAAGTTGGTTATACCGAAACTGTGATGGGACGCCGTAGGTATCTGCCAGATTTGCTGCACGATAACCGCCAACGCCGTGAAATAGCCGAACGTATGGCGTTAAACGCACCAATCCAAGGGTCTGCCGCTGACATCATTAAACAAGCGATGCTTAATGTGCAAAGAGCGCTAGTTGAAGAGAAACTTAGCTCTCGGCTATTGCTGCAAGTCCATGATGAATTGATCTTAGAAGTGATGGCAGGAGAAGAAGAGAAGCTGACTGCGTTGGTGCGACGTGAAATGGCCGCGGCCTACCCGTTGAAGGCGCCTTTAGATGTCAGTGTTGGTATTGGTAAAAGTTGGAACGAAGCGGCGCATTAAAGATATTTGTGTTTGAAATTATTTAATGGCTGGAGAATTATTGGCCATCGCTGCTAAATCTTCTTCCTCTGTCGGTAAATCATTTGCCGCTGAAAGTCGACCTCTTCCGATTGAAAGAGTTATGTATCCAAGAAGAAGCATGATCGGAAGCATTGCAAGTCCAATTCGAGGTGAGATGTGTTCTGAGACAAGCCCACCAACGGCAGCACCAATCGCCATAAATGATCCTTCAACGCTCCATAGCCAACCGAGTGAAGAAGTCTGCGAACCTTTCGGGCGTACCGCTTCGAGAACTTCAAAGTAAAAGACTTGTAGCGCACCACCTAGAAAACCAATTGATGCACCGACTAGCGCCATAGTCCAGTCTGGATAGGTAAATGCAATCGGGAAACAGGCAATAGTCCAGAGCAAGTAGGCACGTCGCATCGCTGCCAGCGGCGCTAACTTCTTTGAGACCAGCCCACCGAGTAATCCTCCGATCACGGTAGCAACACCAAAGGAGGCAAAGATCCAAGCGACTCGATGCGGAACATTTTCTTGAGTTGCAAATGCAGGAACCGCAACATCAAATATGCCCCAGCCAAATCCAATAAAGCAACCTTCAAACATCAATAATTGCATAGCTCGATTCTTAATCAGGCTTTCCTGTCCCTTAACTTTCTTCTCAGGGATCCAATTCCGCGATACCGATGTCAAGGCAAGAGCTATTCCTCCAGTTAGCATCAGTGCGGCAACTAGATCTAGCGCTAAATGTGGACGGGAAGAGAGCGCCAACGCGGTAACGACCACTGGACCAATTACCGAAGTTGAACTCATCATTGCAGAGTCAAAGGCATATGCCGTGCGCAAATAGGTGGCAGGAACAATATCTTTCCAAAGTGGTCGCACTGAGAGATTAATTGGGGGAGCAGAAATACCGAGAATAAATGCAGCTATAAGTATTGATCGCGCAGTTTCCATCTGATTAAGCGTCAGAATTAATATTGTGTAACCCGGGACAAGGATTCGCAGAGGCCACTTTTGTCCCCAACGATCGATTACCGAACCTCTCGCGCCGGCGGTTACCGCTCCAGCCAAAGAATTTAAACCGATAGCAAAACCAGCGATCGCAAACGAATCGGTACTTTGTTCAGCCTTAAAGAAAATCCCAAGACCGATCATTCCGTAGGCTAAACGAGCCGGAAAGGCGGCGATTCCGAGTGAAACCACTTGCGGGAATGAGAACAATTCCTTATAGCGCTTCATTATCGTGAGTTTACGCCTATTTTTATCAGGATTTGCCCTTAACGAGACCAAAACCGTACGCTTACGCCCGTTCACCAGAATGGTTCTGGAGTCCTATTACTTTCTATCCCTACGGAGCAACTTGAGCACATCATCACCAGTCGT
>CAXNEU010000002.1:0-36275 GCA_964201705.1 Candidatus Planktophila sp.
CGAAGTAGGGGTCAACTGGATAGGCAGGGTTACAAAATTAGGCAAAACTGCCATTTAGATAACGGACAACCAACCCTAGTGTCATCGTTCCTAGAGGCTGCAATGTATGAAGACGGAAAATTGGAAGTTACAAATTTCAAGCGTCCTATGCTTTTGCGCGCGAATTTTTTGATAAATCCAAATAAAGAAAATTTGGTTCACGTACCAAAAATTAGCGGTTTTTTTCATTTCTATATCCAATTAGTGCCTCTCCTTTTGAGATTAAAAGAAGATTATCAAATTTCGATTGATCTAGATACGACAAATGAGTATTTCGAAATTTTGCAATATTTCGGAATTAAACTAAGCGAAGTCGGCTCACCTAAAAAGAGTAATAGTTTCGGTGTTGCTCGGACAATAAAACAACGTGGCCTGTATCCCTCAATTGAAGACGTCCGCTTATTAAATTCTTTCCACAGGGATATTTCAGTTGAAACAACCCCAACACGGAATCTGTATCTTACAAGATTTGGGAATACAAACGGGAGGCATATTACAAATGAAAGTGAGCTTCTTGAAAGTTTAAATCGTTTCGGCTTCGAAACCGTAGACCCGGGTAAAATGAGTTTTGCGGCACAATCTAAATTGTTTTATGAAGCAAAAAATATCGTTGCTCCGCATGGATCTGCTTTGAGCCATTTGGTTGCGGTTCCAAGCAGCTGTAACATAATTGAATTAAACTCGCCGTCAAACGTTAGATGGCATTTTCGCAAAATGAGTGAGGCTCTCGATTTGCGTCATACTCTTATCATCGGAAAGGAGTCAACAGGTTCAGACTTTAGTATTGACCCAAATTTTCTGGTTGAGGGGATGTTCTTAAATTAGTGCGCTATTTGTTTCTATTTTTACCATATAAATGTGTATATACTTAGGCACCACGCCCAATTTTGAGTAAGGATAAAGTTTGGAAATCTCGGTTGTCGTGACAAATTTTAACTACGGAAGATTTATTGGCCGTTGCATCAGATCACTGATTGCTCAAGACTTAGACTCCAGTAAATTTGAAATTATCGTCGTTGACGATGGTTCCACCGATGACTCGTTGGACCACTTATCGGTTTATTCAAATGACATAAATTTAGTTTCATTAGGAAACAACCGAGGCCTCGGTTATGCCGCCAACGCTGGTATGAAGTTAGCAAAATCTCGTTATATTGTCCGAGTAGATTCTGACGATTTTGTTCACTCATCGTTCCTATCCACTTTGATTTTAGGTTTTGAACTCTTTGGGAAAGATTTTGAAGCGGTGAGTTGTGATTACTTGGAAGTTTCTCCAACTGGAGAAACAATTGGTTATGGGGACGCGAGTAGGGTGCCAATTGCATGTGGGATCGCATTTAAAGCCGATATCCTTGAAGTCCTGGGTTACTATAATAAGAGTTTAAGAATTAATGAGGAGATAGATTTGAGGGAACGCTTTAATAATGAAGGATTTTTAATTAAGAACATAACCCTTCCTCTATACCGTTACGTAAAGCACGGATCTTCACTAACAAAAAAGGTATTGATATGACTTTTAGCGCTTTTGGTTCTAAAAAGAATCCCGCTTTGTTTATTTTGGAAGCTGGAGTAAACCATGAGGGCCAGATTGAAAAAGCATTTGAACTAATAAGGGAAGCAAGCACTTGTGGCGCAGATTTTATTAAATTTCAAACATATACAGCTGAAAAATTAGCTGCTAAACATTCCCCTTCCTACTGGAACTTGCAGGAGGAGCCGATTAGCTCTCAAATAGAGCTTTTTTCAAAGTTTGATGGTTTTTCAAAAACTGATTACTTCAATTTGGCTGATTATGCAAAGAGTTTGGGTATCGGTTTTTTGACGACCTGTTTTGATGAAGACTGGGTAGATGATCTAGATCCAATCCTGCCATTATACAAAATTGCTTCCGCAGACTTAACGAATTTTAGCCTTATTTCTCACATTGCCGGTAAGAAGAAACCGATTATATTATCAACTGGCGCTTCAAGCTTCACTGAAATTTCCCATACATTAGAATTGATCAGATCAATCTCAAATCAACCGGTTTGTTTAATGCACTGCGTTTTAAACTATCCGACTGAGTTTACTAATGCCAATCTTGATAGAATTTTGAATTTGTCTAAAGAGTTCCCTGACGTAACAATTGGATATTCAGATCACACACGTCCAGAATTTAGCAAAATCGCGATTCAGACAGCATTTTCTTTAGGCGCTCGTGTATTTGAAAAACACTTCACAACGGATAAGTCAATGAGGGGTAATGATCATTACCACAGTTTTGATTATAGGGACTGCAATGAGTTGTTAACTACTTTAAAGACGTTAAACAGTATGAAAGCGTTTTCAGAAAGTAATTTTCTCATGATCCAAAGTGACGCCAGAAGTTTTGCACGTCGAGGTCTTTACGCCAAACAAGGATTAAGGAAGGGAGACACCATTCGACAATCTGATCTAATTCCTTTAAGACCAAGATTTGAACCAGATGGAATTCCTTCTGAAGAGCTCTTTAATATTCTGGGCCAAGAATTAACTGAAGATTTAGCTGCCGGCGAAGCAATAACCATTCGTCACTTCATATAATATTTTTTTTCGTCACTTGGTAGCTGTGGAAGTCATCTGATTCTTTAAGTATCCGCCACCTCATCTCTGCTTGAATCCAATCCTCTTGGGTATCAATGTCTTGGGTCATCCAGCGCGGCAGGTATATTCCTTTCAACCCTTCTTGCATCGGAACTTTATTTGTCCAAGTGCGAGCTTTTGCCCACCAAAATTGAGCACACTCGTGGTACCTCTCCTCTAAGGTTTGGCTGTGTCGCATGATGAAATCCTTATTCTCCATCTCAAGCAAGTCCTCTCCATTTAACTTAAGAGCTCTTTGAATTGGAAAGGGGAAGGTGGTAACTGTCGATACATAATTAGGAATTGGTTTTTCATTCAGAATTTGAGAGCCAATAGTGAGTGCATCAATACGCAGAAATGGGTTGGGTGCATAAACACAACAGACTTCGGAATCACTCCCTATCCCATAGTGGAGAATTTCGTAACGAATTACATCAACTGTTGGTGTCTGGTCATCTCCCAACTCTGATTCCCGCATATGCTCACATATTGCGTCTGCTCGTAAAGCAACCTTCCGAATTTCTTCTGAGTCGGTGGACACAATTATTTGATCAAACAATTCAGATTTTTGAAGAGTACTAATTGTTCTAGCCAGCATTGGCGTGCCGTCGAATGTTTTAATATTTTTTAGAGGAACCCGTTTACTGCCCCCACGAGCTGGAATTATGGCTATTTTCAAACTTTTACTTTCTCTCAATGGGGAGATTTTCCTCAATGAGTTACTCTACAGGAATGTCGAGATCTAAAGCCAGCATTAAGCACATTTTCTTGCTAGCCGACCAACCTTGGCAAACATTAGTGATGCGAGATATTTCAATTTGTATAACTAAAATCAGACCTGATTTGCAGCCTGTAATTGTTACTACTGACTATTTTACTTTCATCCACGGTCAAGGAATTCTTCGTGATTTGGACAACTTGCCAGGTATTATTCTTGAGACACAGGAAGATATTTACTGGTCTTGGCAAGCCAAGCAAAAAGAGCATACTGATGAATTAAGTGTATTCCTAAAAAATTGGGAAGCCGAAAATTGTAGTAATCGATCCCTGGATGCTATTGAAAAAACTAATCAATGGGTTTTCGGCGATGAGAGGTCGTTTTTTTATCTTCCACTAAATTCATACTGGAAAAAGCGCATTCTTATTGACTCAATCAAACATACGGAGAGAATTGTTTCGAAATATTCACCGATCTTTATAGTGTCAATTGAGCGTTCTACATTATTAACTAATTTACTGCATACGAAAGCTACAAAATTATCAATACCGTTTTATAGCTTTATCCCCTCAAGAATAAATCACTCATGGTTGCTAAGAGAAAGTCTTGGGCGTGGAGTATCAAAACAGATGTTGACGGATATGAATTCATTATCTCCATTAGAAATTAGTCGAGGTAGGGAACTGATAGAAAAATTGACGGTGAATAAACGTGGAATTTACAACTCTACTCAACATGAACTTAGAAATTCGTACTCCCTTAGAAAAGAAAAGCCACTTTGGACTTTATTGCTAGATCTGAGAAGGCTTGCGGGAAGAATGTATGACAGATTTTTCCGACAGAGACGCATTTATTATGGAAGAATCGTGCGACTGGAACAGAATTTAGTGAACCTAACTATTATGGAGATAAAAAAAACTTTTTTATTCTTCGCGCATTCGATCAGATTCGCGAAATGTGGCATCACTTCACCTCCAGATTGTCAATATTTCTTGTGGGCTTTGCATGCAAGGCCGGAAGGTAGCGTTTTAGTACTAGGCGATGCTCTCGATGAAATTCAGGTTCTTAAGGATATTTCTGCGAAGGTTCCTAAAGGAAAATTCCTTGTCGTAAAAGAAAATCCCGAAATGTACGGGATGAGATCAAGGAATTTTTACAGAGATTTGGTTGCCTGCAATTCGATCATACTCGCAGACCCGTTTGCCGATACGTGGAAATTTTTAGAACAATGCTCTGGAGTCATTGGTATGAGCGGAACGATTTTACTTGAAGGTGAATTCGTTGGAAAGAAATCTCTAGCACTTGGAAAACCAGAATTTGATGAAATTATTAGTTACCGTGGTATTGAGGATTTAGATAAATTCTTTACTAACTCAAATGTTGTAGGCGTTTACGAACCAAGTGAAAAGGTTGTAAGGTACGTCGCTCAAATACTTAAGGAAACAACCGGGATAGATTTTCCTACAGATGATCAACACGTATCCGGCTTAAACTTAGAAGATATAGTTTGCTCCGAAAAATCAAAACTTGGCATTCAAAATTTTGTTGGGCGGATACTTGGATTGTTAGCCACCATATAAACAATAATGTGGTACGCGTGACAGATGCCCGTAGGAGGATTATCCTAGGGTCATGATTACCCCGAAGCGAATTTGGTTGGCCGATTTAACTTATACTCAACAGTCGCTCGCATCAGATGTTGTTCCTGCTGCCATAGGTGGACTAGCAGAAATTGTGAAGAAAACGCTGGGGATGGAATCAAAAGTTTTCAAGTTGCCTGAAAATCTCCTAGGCGCCATTGAAGTAGAACAGCCTGACATAATAGGTTTCTCAAATTATGTATGGAATGCGACACTATCGTTGACTATAGCGTCACTGATTAAGGCTAAGTTTCCTAACATTACAATTGTAATGGGTGGGCCAAACATTCCAAGTGTTAGTGCAGATTTGGAATACTTCTTGAATGAGAATAGACAAATAGATTTTGCAGTTATAAAGGAAGGTGAAATTGGCCTCATTAATATTATTAAGCTACTCATAAATGGATTCGAGAGAGATTCTATTGTTACTGCCCCATTAGATTTTTCTACAGATGGATTTTCTTATCTTGGTGAGGGTGATATTTTCTACGAAGGAAAATTGGCTAGATTCATGAATCTTGAGGAGCTACCTTCCCCTTACCTGAGTGGGCGTATGGATGAGTTCCTCGACGGGCGATTTATGCCCGTTATCCAAACAAATAGGGGTTGCCCTTTTACGTGTACTTTTTGTACTGAGGGTCAAAGCTACTGGAGCAAGGTTAGAAAAAAACCTATTGAAGTTCTACAGGCTGAAGTTAAATACATTGCAAAAATTATGGGTAGCGATTCGGAGAAACGAAAAGACTTACTTATCGCTGATTCAAATTTCGGAATGTACGACCCTGACCAAGAAGTAGCGCGAACCTTAAGAGATACGCAAGAAACCTATGGCTGGCCAACATATATAAATGTCGCAACTGGGAAAAATAAAAAAGAAAAAGTGCTTGAAACCGCACGGATCGTAAATGGAGCTATGAATTTAGCTGGTTCAGTTCAATCTCTTGACGAAAAAGTTCTTATTAATATTAAGAGAGACAATATCTCCCCTGACGCACTATTAGACATGGCCTTACTTGCAGCAGAAATAGGAACTAATACATACAGTGAGGTGATACTGGCTCTCCCTGGTGAAACAAAAGTTTCACATTTCAGCACATTGAAAAAGCTGGTGGATGCTGGATTTACAATGTTGGCGATGTACCAAATGATGCTGCTGCCTGCGACTGAAATGAATTCTGCCGACACTAGAGACAAATATGGTTTCGTTACAAGATTTAGACTACTACCTAGATGCTACGGGGTTTACAAATTTTTTGGAGAAGAATTCACCTCTGCCGAAATTGAAGAGATCGTAGTATCCCACAAAGAAATGTCACTCGATGACTATCTAGAATGTCGAATAATGCATTTCTTTATTACCACGTTTTATAATGATGGAGTTTTTCTCGAATTTCACCGGCTTCTTCAACAAATTGGTGGGAGCTCTTACGAATGGATTGAAGCAATGCACGGCGCCTATAAAGGCACTGAAGTTGAAGAATTTGTCTCTGAGTTCGTTAGCGATACTTTAGGCGAATTATATGAAGATAGAATTACGCTTGAAAATCATACTAAATCCACTAATTTTCTTAATAGAGCAATCTTGGGAGAAATTGGAAATAACGTTTTATATTTTCACAAAGGCAGATCTCTAACAAAATATTTAGAAGGCACTATGTTACTCGCTCAAGAAACTTTGTTAGAATATCTTCAAGCGAAAAAATTGCTCACGCCTGCGCTTAAATTGATAATTGCTGATATGTTCAAAATTCGAGTCGCGCAACTTGAAAATATTTTCAATCTTGAAATACATACTAAAGCTGTTTTGAATTTTCCTGAGCAGTCCATTCCAATTTTGGATCTGCTATTTAAGGGTAAAGATATTGATTTACTGCAGTTATCTGCGGCGCAACCTGAGGAAAGAATGATTAATTTTTCTCTAAGTGATTCGCAACTTGAAGAGTTGATTAGTTTTAATAAGTTGTTTGGAAACTCTGATATGGGAATCTCTAGAATATTATCTAGAGTATATTTACGTAATTTTTTTCGTAAATCAATCGTAAATACCGAAAATGGTCAGACTTCATATATACCTGGAAGTCAGTTTGGATTCAGAGAGTCGTAATGAGATTTTTTATGTTGAATTACATTTGCGATTTAAATAATGAATGAATCGTTGAGTTTATTTGATTTTTATAAAGGTTTTGAAAAATTCCAAAACTTTACTCCTCGCATCTTAATCATTGGCTTAGGTAACATTTCTCTGGGATATGATTTGGATTCGGGCTGTGTAGATTTTCGTTCTCATGCACCGAGTATTTTTAAATTCTCGGCTCGCTTGCCTCACGAAGTTATGCTATTTGGAGTCGACAACGACTCTCGAAAAGTTAACGCTGCAATTTCTAGCAAAATTTTTAAGAAAGACAATTTGTATAGCGATATTGAATCTCTGCCTGAAGTTGAATTTGACCTAGTTTTGATATGCACACCAATTTTTACACTTAATCAGATCTTACAAAAAGTTATTGCGTTGTTAAAGTTTAGAAAGGTTCTAATTGAAAAACCGGGGGCTGCAAATTTCGAAGAAGCTATCTCATTTAATCAGGTTGTCCGGGATCCAATTAGATTCGCGATTGGTTACCCCCGTCGATCCTTACCCACGGTACTTGATATCAGAGAGTTTTTAAGGACTTATATTAATTATGACTGGAATGTAAGTATTCGGTATTCTGGGGATACGGTGAACATTCTTAGTCATTTTATCGATCTTACAGAATTTCTTTTAGGTGAGATCACAATTAATAAAGTCACTGTAAATGGAAATTTACATTCATTTAACGGTGTCGGTTCAATTAATCCAAATATTGACATTTCGATCCGGCAGACCGATTTTTCAAACAACAACGATCATTGTATTGATCTTGTCGGTCCTGTCGACTTTCATTATGATGAGGCCAATAGAATTTTTAGTTGCTCTGATATAGAATTCACTTCTCGGTTCGTCCAATTGTTACCTTTTGAGTATCAGTTGGTTAACATGATAGGTTTTGAGAGTCTGGAATATCTCGATTGGCTCGTATCAGACAGAGCAACCAATCTTAATTCTCATTTGTCGTCTGGTTATTGTAGCCTTTTAAAGGTCTTGGAAGGGATCTAATTATGGTTGAAAGTTTGGCACTCAATGGTGGCACAAAGGTTTTCCCTAATTCATTTAAGAGTTTTTCGTGGTTTTCAGAATCTGATATTTCGGAAGTGTCTTCCTTGGTAGCATCACAACAACTTTCTGGTTTTTTAGGTCAACCTGGGTCTCAACATTTGGGTGGAGATTGGGTACAAAGGTTTGAGGAGGCTTGGTCCTCTCGCATTGGTTCGAAATTTGGTGTTGCGTTTAACTCTTGGACTTCAGGGCTAGAAGCAATTTTTATAGCGTTGGGTCTGAAATCAAATTCGGAAGTAATTGTTCCAAGTTGGACTATGTCTGCTACTCCTGCGGCTATTTATCATGCGGGATTAAAACCAGTTTTTTGCGATATCGATGAAGGAAGTTTCAACTTGGATGAGACGCAGGTTGAGAGTTTAATTGGGCCAAATACTTCTGCAATTTGCTCAGTTGACATATTCGGCCGTCCCGCTGAGATTCACTCTCTTAGGAAGTTAGCGGATCGATCTGGGATTAAGTTGATTTCCGATTCTGCGCAATGCCCAACAGGAGAGATCGACGGATACCATCCTTCCAAAATTGCGGATATTGGAGGATTCAGTTTAAACAGACACAAACACATTCAGACGGGTGAGGGGGGCCTGGTAGTTACAAGTAATCCCACTTATCTAGAACGGCTAAGGGCTTTAAGAAACCATGGAGAATCTTCAGCTCCCAACCTAGAAATAAATGGGAGTCCACTTGTGGGGCATAACTGGCGATTGGGAGAGGTTGAGGCACTCTTAGCTTATCAGCAACTCAAGAAAATTGACGAACTAGTTGCATCTCGTGTTGAAACGGCTAGAAAAATTTCAAAAGGTATTCGGGGTTTGACTGGAATAGTAATTCCCGAAGTTCCCAAAAATATCAAGCATGACTATTACATACTTGGAATGCTTTATGAGAAGAAAGAAACTGGCGTCTCTCGCGAATTGATTGCTAAAGCATTAAGAGCCGAGGGTGTTTCATTTCTGGTCGAGAAGTATTCTGATGTTCACCAACTACCAGCTTTTTCAAATTATAGGAGAGGTGACATGAAAGTCACTGAAGCATACAACTCTGAAAAATTCTTAGGTTTGTATTTGTGTGGAAATGCTTTTGATGAAGATACGATCGTGAGTGTGATTCATTCTTTTGATAAGGTTTGGCGGCATTTAGAACAGCTTAGAGAATATGAAAAATCTATCTCGGTTTAGTAAAGTTCTGGCATCGGCGCATGATGCAGGTGGTGCTAATCAGCTAATTTTTTTACTAAGTAAATATGAAAATGTTGACTTCCTTCTTACGGGTCCTGCGGCGGAAATAGGGGATGCATTTCTAGAAATTAGTCGAGTAAATGAAAAATTCATAACCTTAAAGGAATATGAATGTGTGATCGTTAGCTCAAATAGCCAGCCACGGCTTTCAGATCGTCTTCTTACGGAAGCACAGCGAAGTTCTATCCCCACAATTGGGATTCTGGATCACTGGGCGAATTACAAATCCAGGTGGAAAATAGCTCCTGACACAATCATTGCAACGGATTTCTATGCTTTTTTGGTCGGAACTTTGATCTTTGGCTGGAAAACTCGTTACCGTAGAAGCGAATATTTGCGTAGATCGGTTGAAGCGGTCAGCTCAAACAAGGTAATTAGTGGATCAATTCTTGTCTTACTGCAACCTGTTGATGCCACCTATGATCACTCCATTAACGTTTGCATTTGTTCTCACATGGCTGGCATAATCACCAAGTTGAAGCCGAATGAAGTTGTTATTAGAGAACACCATCTAACGAATGCGGAGCAATGTTTACTTAACTTAAGGCGTCTATATCTAGATACTGAATTTAGATTGAGTATCCCTATGGAGCCTTTATACAAAGATTTATCTAGGGCAAATTCTGTTCTGGGTTTTGATACTTATGCATTATTCGTTAGTAGAAAGGCTAAGAAAAATACTTTTAGTTTGGCCGCCAAACGGAGAAAGTTTCTTAGTCCCAGGTATCGAAAAATCTAGAATTTTTAAAATCCAAGCATTTGGAAGACATTTCTTGTAGAGTCTGCATTGCATCTAATCTATTTTTGGGAATTGGTAGGAATTCATGAAACATTTAGAAGTTGACTTATTCTCCCATAAATTTATTATTCCATTTGAGACAGATGGTGAAAAAGATCTTTGGTTGAATATACAGAGCGGAGCATGGGAGCCTCAAACGCTAAAATTGATCAATTTCTTTGTAACTAAAAATTCAGTGGCTCTTGATGTTGGAGGTTCAGTTGGTGAAACTACAATATTTATCGGATCTAAGGCAGGGAAAACTGTCGCTGTCGACCCCAGCCCATTCTCAATCAAATGTATTCAGGGAATCATTGATCTCAATTTTCATCTCGCTGGTAAAATTCTCTTATTCGAGGGAGCACTTTCAGATAGAGATGAATTAATTTTTTTCGGAAGAGGTTCCGATCATTTCAGCGATATACATTTTGGTGTAAATAGATTTGATAAATATGTTGAAGGTATCTCAATTGAATCACTCTCAAAAAGGGTTGGTTTAGACTTTTCTTTTATTAATATTGATATAGAAGGCGGGGAGTTTAGATGTTTACCAGCGATGCGCACCTATCTAAAGTCTCATTCGCCTGATTTATTATTGTCATTACATCCTGGGTTTAATGTTAGATCCATTTTTTTTAGGAGCAACTACTTCTTAATACCAAAACTTATTTCACGTATTTATTGGAACCTAAAGATTATAAGAAGTACAAAATCTTATCGTTTTTGTGTTGATGTCTCTAGAAGGCGAGTTATTCCTATATGGACCCTACTCTCCCCTAGATTTCTTTCAGGGAAAAACGGAAACGAATGTCAAATTTTGTTTACAAACAAAACTGCATTTAATTGGGAATAATTAAAGTAGGAGATTATTTTCTCTTGAATGAAACGTAGCCGCACCTATTTACTGTGTGCTTTATTCGATCGTCACTTTACCGGATTGAACTGTTAGTTCAATTTTTATGAGTCCACTCTCTCCGTAGTTGGATGATTCATTAACCCACTCGATTTGTACACCTGCCAAAGCTGAGATGATTTCGGTCTTAAACCAGGAATCAGATAACTGATCTTTATCCGCAATTACGATTTTTTCAATTCTCGCTACGGCATTTCCATCCTTTGATGGATGATCTTCGGTTAGCCATTGGATAAAGAATGGAAGCTCTCTTGAATCAGTGATTTCTTTTACGCCGATTTGCTTCCACTTAAGGTCTGTTCCATCTGGGCGTGTGCGGTGGCCATCGACTGCTTTGCGACCGAACTTTTCTTCGATTGGTGCAATGTCTTTGGTGCTAAATACCCAAGTAAGCCAGCCGCCGCCTTCTTGTGCTTTCTTTGATACTGCCTTGCCCCAAGGTGTTTGTTCTGTTGCTGGGTGATCAAGTGGGCAGACAACTTCGATGTATTTGCCATCTAGAAGTGGTGCTGTGAAGTTACGTGTTCCAAAACGTGGATGGATACCGCCATCAACAAATGTTGTGCCGAGGCGAGAGCCAAGGCGTTGCACGGTGTCGGCTAGTTGATCATGGGAAGTTACATATGAGACATGGTCTAAGCGCATGGCGTTATTTTGCACCATGAAAAGGGGTGCTCTTTACCAACTTATAAGCTGGTTTGATGCGGTTGGGATGCCTATTCTTTGGGTATGAAGAAGGTGGCGGCAGCTTTTGTGGTCTTTGGACTTTTAATCGCTTGTGCAGCGCCGGTGTCTGCTGAACAAAAGCGCACAGTCTGGGATATGGATCGGCTATCGGTTTTGCCTGCAGATAAAGTCAGAGCGCTCTTTGGTTTTGTTGCGCTGACTTCGGTTCAAGATGACCATAGTTGGACCGTTGAATACGCTGGTAAAAATTCTTTCCAAGCCGTGCTTCCGCCTTGTAGCAATATTGCCAAGATTGATATGACCTGGACCACCTGCATTGAAACTCTTTCTTATAGAAAATCCGGCAGCACCACTTGGCAGAGCGCCACCCTGAGCAAGGTGCAATTGGGTGAACCGACAACAACGATCGTTAAAGGAAATATCGTTGTGGGGCCGATTAAATATGACATTGACGATAAAAACTTTCGACCCGGGGGTGACAAAGCCACTTTATGGTCAATGCCAGGTTCGCCACATTCTGCAGGTAAAGATTATTTGCTGAGAACTAGGTTTATTGGAAGCACAAATACCTATGGTCAGTTCACCTTTAAATCGGAATTAATACCAACGAGCTACCCTTCAAATAACGGAGTCGTGACACAAGATAAATTGTTAGTAGAAGAATTCCCTAAAGGGTTTGAATATAAAGTCCGCTTGCGTATGGGTGCGTTTATAAAAACGCTTACCGGATGGTTCTTTGGAAGAATTACCAATCCAACTATTGATAGGAATGGGCCAGAGGGTTACCTAGAGATAACCGGTCAGCCGGCATTTATTCCCATAGGTATTACAAGTGATATTCCTGTTGCAAATGCGGATGCGTATTTTGATCCAACTTGGTGCGCTGAAGTTCGCGCCAGAACAAACGGACCCTGTGGAAGCACCGAAAGGCTTTATAACAAAGCCCTTACCTTTTCCAATGAAGAGGGCTCACAGCCAGATAGCTTAGGCCGGTGGGAATCTGCTCCTGGGGGTGTGCGCACGGTTGCCACTCTTTCCTCTTGGTCTTTAGATTCAACCTTTTTCTACCAAATGTCTAGTGACCCAAGCGCAGTTAAATGTATTGTGGATGTATACGGTTATTCCGTTAATGCACGAGTTTTCCATGGAGCGGTGTTTTCGAATGCAACAATGTTCCAGACTTCCCCACCTGAATGGGATGAAACAAATCAGTCTTTTGTGTTTAAGGTAGCAGCACCTCACCTTGATGAAAAAGGGGTTCTAAACAAAGGTTCGTATACTCTCTACATACCTACCGAAATGGCGAAATGTCGTTGGGGAGATGCAACGTCATCGGCAAGAGCTGAAGTTCAAATTGTGAATTCGGATGGGAAAACTTCTACCACCACTCTTGCTGCAACAACCGAAGACGGTAATTACCGTTTCAACATCGCAGGATTTGGTTACTCATCGCCAACAATTAAGATTCGTATGGGTAAAGATATAAAAGCGCCTGTCGCTGAAGTGGCACCGAAGAAATCGATTGCAATTAAATGTGTAAAAGGTAAAACTGTGAAGAAAGTCGTTGGGGTAAAACCAGTTTGCCCTAGTGGATATAAGAAAGCTGCTGCTTAATATTTATAACTCGCAGTTGAGGTTTTTCTTCGGGCTTTTGCCCTCAAGTAGGTAAGCATCGACTGCGTCATCGACACATGCGCTGCCGCGCCCCTGTCCAGTGTGGCCGTCGGCGTTGAGTGTGATTAGTTTTGATGAGGTGAAGATTTTATTGAGGCCAACTGCCCATTCATACGGTGTTGCTGGGTCGCCAGTGGTGCCGATGACAATGATGGGTGCGGTTTTGATAGAAGTGATTTTGTTTGTGGCGCGAGTGAACTTGTCTTTGGTTGGTGGTGTTAAATACTTGCAAACGATATTTGAATACGCCAGATATGGGCCAAAGATTGGCGCTACATCGGTGAACCGCTTTACATCGGCTTTAGTTTCTTCAATGGTGCGGGTGTCGGGCCAATCTAGGCAATCGATAACTGCGCCGGAATCTAAAGTATTTGATGTGTATTTGGCATCAGATGAACGCTCTGTGTATTGATCTGCCAAATCAAGAAAAGTGTCGCCGTAACCTTGCAAAGCTTCGCCAAGTGCGGTGCGAAGTTTTGGCCAACCATCGACATCATCATAAAGCGCTGATGCTGTGCCAAGGACGATCAGGGATTCGGTGGCTGAGCGGTCATCGTTTTGCACTTTTGTTTTGCGTGGCAGTGGGCTTTTCGCAGCCGATGTAAACACTGAGATGATTTGTTTTACTGCTTCTTGTTTATCTCTAGATAACGGACAGTCATCTTCTTTAGCGCAGTCGGTGATGAATGCTCCGAGGGCGTCATCGAAACCTTTTGCCTGCGAAATGTTTTGTTCGAGGATAGAAATATTTGGATCAACTGCGCCGTCTAGAACCATGCGGCCGACTTTGTCAGGAAAGAATTGTGCGTAAAGGGTTCCGAGGTATGTTCCATAAGACTTTCCGAGGTAATTCAATTTCTCATCGCCAAGGGCTGCGCGCAGTATGTCCATATCTCGGGCTGCTTCTGCCGTTGAATAATGGTTTAAATACTTATTGGCACTTTGGCACTTATCGATGAAATCTTTGGCATCGGCCATTGCTTTGGCGAGTTCGGCTTCGTTGTCGGGTTTGGCATCGGCTGCGTAACTGGCATCGGTCTCAGCATCATTTAGGCATTTGATTGGTTCGCTGCGATCCACTCCGCGCGGGTCAAAGCCAACGATGTCGAAGCGATCTAGAACATCTGGATCAAAGATGAATTCGGCGTTGTAGGCATAATCCACACCAGAGCCACCGGGACCGCCGGGGTTAACAATTAACGAGCCGATGCGGTTTTTTTGGTCTTGGGCTTTATAGCGGAGAACGGATATCTCAAAAGTGCCGACGGTTAAATCGGCGTAATCAATTGGCACCAAAAGATCGGTGCATTCAAAGTCGTCGTAACAAGTTGCCCAATCTAACTTTTGGTTTTCGTATTCGGCAAGATCAGATAGGGGTTCATTGAGGGTGGAAGTTGAGGAACAACCAGAGATTAGAAGCGCAACCGAAAGTGCGAGAGCGATTACTTTTAAAGGTTTTTTTAACATCAGGCCAAACGACACATCAAAGCTTCGATGGTCAAAAGTGGTGCTGCGTTGTGGCTCAAGTTGGTCCTGGTCTCCATAATTGCGTTGATCTTCTTCACCGTCGCATGAGCGGGTGTTTTATGCGCAAATGTGGTTATTTCATCAAGTATATCGATGTTGATAATTGAATCCGTGGCTCCAGATTGCACCAGAATCACATCGCGATAGAAAGTTGCGATATCAAGGAGTGCGCCATCTAATGAATCGCGCACGGCGCGGGTGGCGCGAGATTTCTGTTCTTTCTCTAACTCTTTAATTGCTTTGGCACCGCCAGTTGCCATGCCGCGACCGGTTGCGCCTTTGCCGTACGCCTCGGCGAGCGCCTGAGTTTCTGCCTCATCGCGCGCATCGGTTGAGGTGTTCGCCTCTTGCGTTGCGAGATCGACAAGTGTTTGCGCAGCGGTGTATGCGGCGGCAATAGAAGTTAGTTGCAGAGGTAGCTTCATTACTTGGGCGCGATTGCTGCGCACGTGTTCGTTGGTGGCGATATAACGGGCGCGGCCGATGTGCCCCTGTGAAACGCGGGCTGCGAAATCTGCCATGGCAGGTGAGATGCCATCGCGCTTTTCAAGAAGTTCGGTCACATCGTGTGTTGATGGTGTGCGAAGTTGCAGGTGGCGACAGCGCGAGCGAATCGTTGGCAAGATGTCGTGAAGTGTTGGTGCGCAAAGTAACCAAACTGTGCGAGCGCCGGGTTCTTCAATTGCTTTAAGAAGTGCGTTCGCTGCAGATTCGGTCATGCGATCGGCATCTTCCATAACGACAACGCGCCAGCCACCCATTGATGGCGCCCAGGAGGTGCGAGTTAAAAGTTCGCGCACTTCATCGATCTTGATAGAAAGGCCTTCGGTGCGGATGATCTCAACGTCGGGATGTCCCGAGGTTTGGGCGCTGTTGCAGGCCTGACAGGTGCCACAGCCGCCTGTGGGGCAGACCAGGGCTGCTGCGAAGGCAACGGCTGCAGATGAGCGGCCACTGCCTGGAGGACCAGTGAAGATCCAGGCGTGCGTCATTTCTTGTGACTCTTGCCCGCTTTGCGCAGCTTTAACTGCGCCTTGCAGGATTTCGGTAATGTGGGATTGGCCGACTAATTCGTCGAAGATGGAAGGTGCGCTCATTTCTTCTTGGCGGACTTCTTCATAGGTTTTTTAATTGAAGCTTTAATTGTTTTCTTTAACTTTGGCTCTTTGACTATATGTGAAATCGCAGGAATTGTTGCAACACGATTGATGATTTCGTTATGGATCGCATCAATTGATTGCGTGCCATCGACAACTAGATAACGTTCAGGATCAAGGCGGGCGATTTGTAAGAACTCTTGGCGCACGCGCTCGAGGAAGGCAAGTGGTTCTGCCTCTAAGCGATCGTGGCTCTTTAAGCGGCCGATGCCGGTTTCGGCGGATAAGTCGATCACGATTGTCAGCGTTGGGAAGAGTGATTCGGTAGCCCAACGCGAAATACGTGCGACTTCACCTGGAGATAAAACGCGACCGGCGCCTTGATAAGCAATTGATGAATCAAAGTAACGATCTGAAATTACAACTTCACCTTTAGCAAGTGCGGGGCGAATTACAGAGAAAACATGGTGTGCGCGATCTGCCGCATAAAGCAAAGCTTCGGCGCGTGGGCTGATCTCGCCAGTTTCGTGGCCGAGCAAAATTTTGCGCAGGCCTTGACCTAAATCTGTTCCGCCGGGTTCGCGCGAGAGAACAACTGTTTCACCGCGATCTTCCAACCACTTCTTTAGCAGCTTTGATTGCGTTGATTTGCCGGTTCCTTCCCCGCCTTCGAATGCGATAAAGGTTCCAACTGTTGGTGCACCGGTTATGCCACCGAGTTCGCCTTTAAGCGCATTTGAAATATCAGACCAGAGCGAAACATTTGGGCGATCTTTCATCTGGTGATAAGAAATAGAACCAATGATCGATGCGATCACGCCTGCGATAAGAATTGTGGCTTGTGCGCCGCTGAAATTAATTGTGCTGTTTTCAAATTCGTATGTGCGAACACCAAATGCTGCAGCAATAACTGGTGCAACGGCTAAGACCGCCACCAAAGTGATGCGGATCAAGGATTGAACGAAGGCAAAGGTGCGACCGCGCACCTCATCTTGAACTTCCATTCCCAGCATCGTGAAGCCGGTGACCCAAGTGACGCCACTAAAGGCGCCAAGGATAATTACCGTGAAAACTGCCATTACAAGGTTTGGGATCAGTGCGAGTAAGACAAGGAAGAAACCAGCGGTTGTAAGGGATGCGCCGAATAAACGGCGGCGCGAAAATTGTGCAAATATCTTTGGGCCAAAGGCGATACCGATTGCAAGACCAGTAAAGACTGCGCCAAATAAAACACCGTATGCCGCATCGCCGCCGCCGAGATCGCCCACGAATGTGCGCGCCAGGCCGATGACAGCACCGGCTGCAAAGAAGGCACCGATCATTCCGACAACAAGACCACGCACAATTTTTGTTTGGCTAACTGCCTTCCAGCCATCGTGCAGTGATTTTAAGACGCCTTCATCTTTTGCTTTCTTTGCGGCTGCACCCTTTGGGATTTCTTTAAGCCCCCAAATAGTAATTGCGGCAAATGCAAAGCTGGCCGCGTTTACATAGAGTGCGATCTCAATTGAATCGCCGATAGTAAATGGGAATAACGATTCAATTGCGTTGGCAAATAAAGTTAGGAGTGAGAATAAGATCGCGGCAATCGGTGCGGTTCCGTATGCAGCTAAGAGTGAAACTTGGTTGGCGCTTTCTAACCGTTCTTTTCCAACTAAATTTGGAACAGTTGCTTCTTTGGCGGGTGACCAGAATAAAGTCATGCACTCGACCAAGATCATGGCGGTGTAGAGCCAGAGATATGTGTTAACAATTGGGATAGAGATATAAAGTCCGGCGCGAATAATGTCGGAGAAGACCATTAACTTGCGGCGATCGAAGCGATCAGCAATTACGCCAGCGATTGGGCCAAGAAATACTGCGGGAAGTAAGCGCGCAATGAAGACACCGGCGATTGCAAAGTTTGCAGTTGCATAAGAGCCGCCAGAAAGTTTTTGGGCAAGGGCTGTGGTTGCGAGAAGTCCGAGCCAGTCGCCTAATGATGAGAAGACCATCGAGTTCCAGAGCTTGCGAAATGCGGGGATCGCCAGAACGTTGCGGGTTTCATCCTGCGCGGGGGCGGCAGGGGTCGGCAAGCTGTTCGGCATGAATTAAGTCTATCGGGCAGCCCAGGCGCGTTATATAGGCCTTCAAATGGCTTGTATTCATAGATAATTACAAGTAGCACATTTAAGTCTTGTGCTACTCTTGCCATATGACAACCGCTGCACGTAAGACAAAGCCATCTGCTGGTAAAAAGAAAGCAGGCGTGAAAGAGCCTGCGGTGAAGGTGGTTAAACCTGCTGCAATGCAATCTGTTGGTGTTCGTGATTTAAGACAGAACGCTTCGAAAGTTTTAGATGCGGTTAAAGCAGGCGCGATTATCGAAATCACCGAACACGGTGTTCCGGTTGCGCGATTAGCACCAATCAAGCGTTCGCTATATGACGAATACATTGAAAGCGGTTTGATTAAATCCGCGGAAAATCCGGATTGGCGGCCAACTAAGAATCCAGTGAAAATTACTGGAAGCAAAACCTCGACAGAAGTTTTGATGGAGATGCGCGCTGAGGAAAGATATTGAGCTGGTATTTAGATAGCTCGGCAATATTGAAGTACGTGTTCGCAGAACCTGAACGACCTGCAATGGTCAAAGCACTGACATCCCAAGCAATCTCATCTGAGCTTGCACGCTTAGAAGTAAAGAGAGCTGTGTTTCGAATCAATCCAAAAGATATTGAGCTTGCAAATGAAGAGTTATCACGTATTAACTTTGTGTCTATCTCAAATCAAGTACTTACTGTTGCAGAATCATTCACGGGATCTGTAACTCTTGCGACACTTGATGCAATACATGTTGCGACAGCCATAACACTTGGTCATCAAATCGAAGGAATTATCACTTACGATAAACAAATGATTTCCAATGCCGCGGTTATGGGCATTAAGGTTCTTTCACCAGGGGCCAAGCTTTAATTAAAAGAGGCTACGGATACTTTCTTCTAGGCTGTATTTAGATCTAAAGCCCATCTCTTTAGCAGCCAACTCAACATCTGCGCACAAGAAAGCAGGATCTCCGGCGCGACGTGGAGCTTCAATAACCTCGGTATCGCTTTTATTTACAGCAGCTAAGACCAAGTTGATGATCTCGCGCACTGATGCGCCGCGGCCCGTGCCGACGTTGATAATGGCTGGGATTGGCTTTGTGGCATTTGCTGCGGCCAGATGCGCTGCGGCGATATCGCGCACATCTACATAATCACGTACGCATGTGCCATCTTCGGTTGGATAATCAATACCAAAGATAACTGGGGCTTCGCTTTTATTTAACTTACCTAAAACGATTGGAACTAAATTTTCGATTGAGTTATCGAGCAGCTCAACTGAGGCGGTGCCTACGACGTTGAAGAAGCGAAATGAAGATCCGGCGTTTCCAGGTGTATTTATAAATTCAGTGACTTTGCTTTCGGCATCCAACTTTGTTGAACCGTATGGAGATATTGGTGACAGTGGGCCGTTTTCTTTACAAGGCTCGGTTGTGTCAGGACTTCCATAAACGGCAGCAGTTGAAGAGAAGAAGAACTTCTTAATGCCATATTTTTGCGCAAGTTTTAAAAGTTCAACGGTGGCGGTGTAGTTAACTTCCTTGTACTCATCAGGTTTTTCAACCGACTCACCAACTGCCTTCAGCGCGGCAGTGTGGATGATGCCGGTAAAGGTTTGGCTCTTTAAGATGTTTTCAACAGCGGTGTAATCGCGGATATCAACCACGTGAAGCGGAATCTCTTGGTTATGTTTCTTGCGTAAATAAATTACTCGAGACTCAAGGCCTTGATAAAGAGAGTCGAGCAGAACAACGTTCTTGCCATCTGCGATAAAAAGGTCAGCAACGTGTGTGCCGATATAGCCCGCACCTCCGGTGATTAACCAAGTTTCTTGCGTCATGGCTTAACTCTATTCCGATTTCTTTGCAGCTTTGCCGGAAGCTTTCTTGGCGGCCTTCTTCTTGGCTGCCGCTTTCGTTACAGTGTTCTTAGTCAACGTTGGTGCGCTATCACCCGCCTTAACGTTTGCGGCCTTCTTCTTCGATTTCTTTGGTGATGGCCCGTTTTCAGCCTCCCACGCACGGCGGCCGGCTAGAAGTTCAAGGGCGCGTTCAATGGTCAGCGCTTCAAGGGTGTCACCGCGGCGAAGCGTTGCATTTGTCTCGCCATCGGTTACATACATTCCGAAGCGACCGTCTTTAACGATAACTTCTTTCTCGGTTGCGGGATCTTTACCGAGTTCTTTAAGTGGAGGTTTTGCTACACCGCGACGACGCTCTTTTGGTTTTGAATAAATCTCGAGTGCTTCATCAAGTGAGAGTGAGAAGAGTTGATCTTCACTTGTCAGGGTGCGCGAATCAACGCCAGCTTTTAAGTAAGGGCCATAACGTCCATTTTGAATAGTTATATCTTCACCGAGCGAATTTGTTCCGAGGATGCGCGGAAGTGAAAGGAGTCTTAGCGCATCATCAAATGTGATGGTGTCCAGCGTCATTGTAGAAAGCAGAGATGCGGTCTTTGGCTTAGGTGCATCTTTCTTTTTGCGCTTCTTCTTTGGTTCACCTTTATCATCTAATTCAACTGGTTCTGGCGGGAATACTTCGGTGATGTACGGACCAAAGCGACCAGACTTTGCGATAACTTCTAAACCAGTTTGTGGATCGGTTCCTAATTCGCGCTCACCTGATGGTGCGGCAAGTAGTTCAATTGCTTTGGCAAGTGTTAACTCATCGGGTGCGAGTTCTTCAGGGATGTTTGCAAGTTTGCGATCTTGATCAGGAATGTTCTCTTGAAGATAAGCACCGTAGCGACCAACGCGTATTTCGATGGTGTCAGATAAATTCATTGTGTTTGTTGCGCGAGCATCAATGCCGCCGAGATCAAGAGAAAGCTCATTTAGACCCGGTTGCCCATCGACTCCGTAGTAAAAATCGCGGAGCCAATCAACGCGGCCGGCTTCACCAGCTGCGATCTTGTCGAGATCTTCTTCCATTGATGCGGTGAAGTCGTAATCAACTAGCTTCGTAAAGTGAGTTTCTAATAGGCCTGTAACAGAGAATGCCAAGAAGGTTGGCACAAGTGCGCGACCACGTTTGTAAACGTATCCGCGGTCTTGAATTGTTTGAATGATTGATGCAAATGTTGAGGGGCGGCCGATACCGAGTTCTTCTAACTTCTTAACAAGAGTTGGTTCGGTGTAACGAGCAGGTGGCTTGGTGTCGTGGCCTTCGCAGTTGTATTCACTCACCTTGATTGATTGACCAACGCTCATTGCGGGAAGGCGCTTATCTGATGCATCTTCATCGACTTTGGCGTTCTCATCGACGATGTCATCGTATGCAGCTAGGAATCCAGCGAAGGTGATGACGCTGCCGTTGGCGCGGAAGATCGTGGCTTTCTTATCTGATGTGGTGGCATCGAAGTCAACGCGCATCTGCATCTTCTTGGCATCAGCCATTTGAGATGCGACGGTGCGCTTCCAGATTAAATCGTAGAGTGAGAACTCATCACGTGATAGCTCTGGCGCAAGCTCACCAGGTGTTTTAAATGTGTCACCGGCGGGGCGGATCGCTTCGTGGGCTTCTTGTGCGTTCTTTGTTTTGCCTTGGTAAACACGAGGGGCGTCTGCAACGTGGTCTGCGCCGTAAAGTGCTTTTGCAGCTGCGCGGGCTGCGTTGACTGCTTGGGCAGAAAGATTGATTGAATCGGTACGCATATAAGTGATATAACCGTTTTCGTATAAACGCTGGGCAACGCGCATTGTGATTTGTGCGCCCCAACCTAAGCGTGAACCAGCATCTTGTTGCATTGTTGATGTTGTAAATGGTGGCTTCGGACGTTCGGTACGTGGAGATTCCTCCATTGATTTAACCGTCAGCGGTGTTGATTTAAGTGAGTCAACGAGTGCGCGCGCACCGGTTTCATCAAGAAGCAAAATGTTTTCAAGTGACTTTTCTTTAACTGCGCCATCTGCGCCGAAGTCGCTGGTTGACGCTACTTTCTTGCCTTCAACTGATAGCAAGCGTGCGGTGAAGCCGAGTTCGCAAGTTGCATTTAAATCCCACCAAGAGGATGAGATGAAGGCCATGCGTTCGCGCTCTTTTTCAACAATTAACTTGGTGGCAACAGATTGCACGCGACCGGCTGAAATACGTGGCATAACTTTCTTCCAAAGAACAGGAGAAAGGCGGTAGCCAAAGAGGCGGTCTAGAACGCGACGGGTTTCTTGGGCGTCAATTAAGTTGTAATCCAAATCGCGAGTGTTTACAACAGCGGCTTGAATTGCTTCTTTAGTGATCTCGTTAAAGACCATTCGTTTAATTGGGATCTTTGGCTCGAGAACTTCAACTAAGTGCCAAGCAATTGCTTCACCTTCGCGGTCTTCATCTGTTGCCAGTAATAACTCGTCGGCGCCTTTCATCAACTCTTTAAGTTCAGCAACTTTCGCTTTTTTGTCGGGATTGATGACATATAAAGGTGCGAAATCATTTTCGATATCGACGCCTTCTTTTGACCAGGCAAGTTTCTTAACATCTTTAGGAATATCAGCGGCGCGCTGTGGCAAGTCGCGGATATGACCGACGCTAGCCTCGACGATGAAACCATCGCCGAGGTAGTCGCCAATCTTGCGCGCTTTCGCTGGTGATTCAACGATCACCAGCTTCTTCAACTCTTTTGGCATCAATTCCTAATATCGGGGAAGATATTTTCTTAGTACTCGATTGAAGTTGCTTGGCGACGGTTGCGGATTAGCGAACCGATGATAAGCAGAACTGCAACGAGTGCGATAAGCATTGATGTGGTCTGCTGAGTTGGAAGTGCAAAACTTACAATCGCAGGAGTAATCAAGAGCGCAACCAAGTTCATAACCTTGATTAGCGGGTTAATCGCTGGGCCTGCAGTGTCCTTAAATGGGTCACCAACAGTGTCGCCAACAATTGTTGCAGCGTGTGCATCTGATCCCTTGCCGCCGTAATTTCCATCTTCAACCATCTTCTTCGCGTTATCCCAAGCACCGCCTGAATTAGAAAGGAAGACCGACATAAGAGTTCCGGTACCGATTGCACCAGCAAGGTATGCACCGAGTGCGCCAACGCCGAGGCCGAAGCCAACTGCGATTGGTGCCATAACTGCAAGAAGTCCTGGTGTTGCAAGTTCGCGAAGTGAATCGCGAGTACAAATATCAACAACGCGACCGTATTCAGGCTTTTCAGTGCCCTTCATAATTCCTGGGTGTAACTTGAATTGGTTACGAACTTCCATAACAACTGCGCCAGCTGCGCGAGATACCGCGTTGATTGCAAGACCTGAGAAGAGGAATACAACCGCTGCGCCGATGATTAGACCAACGAGGTTACGTGGATCTGCAACATCGAGCACGCCCTGGAATTGAAGTGCAACATCTGCGCCTTCGCCAACAGCCTTCGTGACTGCTTCCTTGATAGCATCGGTGAATGCACCAAAGAGCGCGGTTGCGGCCAAAACTGCGGTCGCAATTGCAATTCCTTTTGTAATCGCCTTAGTTGTATTTCCAACTGCGTCAAGTGAAGTAAGGATCTGTGCGCCTTCACCCTTAACATCGCCGGACATTTCTGCAATGCCTTGTGCGTTATCGGAAATTGGTCCGAAGGTATCCATCGCAACGATTACGCCAACTGTTGTTAGCAAACCAGTACCTGCGATTGCGATTGCGAAGAGTGACAAAGTAATTGATCCGCCACCAAGCAAGAATGCGCCGAATACAGATGCAGCGATCAATAGCGCTGAGTAAACAGCTGATTCAAATCCAACTGAAATACCCGCCAAAAGCACTGTTGCGGCGCCTGTTTGTGAAGATGCGGCAACATCGTTTACTGGACGCTTGCCAACTTCGGTGAAGAAGCCGGTTAATACCTGAATTGCTGCAGCAAGTGCGATACCAATTAGAACTGCGCCGAAGGCGAGAACGCGTGGGTTGATATTTCCAGCATCTTCTAGAACCTTAGGTGAGAAGTTTGTTAGTTGATCAAACTTTGCAGGCAAGTAAGTAAATGTTGCAAGACCGGTTAGGCCTGCAGAAATAATTGCAGATAAGAAGAATGAGCGGTTAATTGCTGTCATTGCTGACTTATCTGTGGAACGTAATTTAGTAAGGAAGATACCGATTACCGCGGTGAGAATTCCGATTGCAGGAACGATCAATGGATAGATCAAGCCTTCGTTACCGAATGCGGCCTTACCTAAGATAAGTGCTGCAACAAGTGTTACTGCATATGACTCGAACAAGTCAGCGGCCATACCAGCGCAGTCACCGACGTTATCGCCGACGTTATCTGCAATTGTTGCTGGGTTGCGTGGGTCATCTTCTGGAATACCTTTTTCAACTTTACCAACTAGGTCAGCTCCGACATCTGCTGCCTTTGTGAAGATACCGCCACCGACGCGCATAAACATCGCGAGCATTGCAGCACCGAAACCAAAACCTTCAAGAACTGTTGGAGCATTTTCGCGGAAGATAACAACTGCGCCGGCTGCGCCGATTAACCCAAGACCAACAGTTGTCATACCAACAACGCCACCGGTGCGGAATGCAATCTGCACTGCTTTTTCTGCGCTCTTTTGACGAGCAGCTTCAGCAACGCGCACATTTGCGCGAACTGCCAGCCACATACCGTTGTAACCAACGAGTGCAGAGAAACCTGCACCCATTAAGAAGAAGAGCGAGCGCCCGATGCGAATTGAAGTTGTATCAGCGGGTAGCGCGAAGAGTAAAAAGAAAACGATTCCAACAAAGTAGGACAGTGTGCGGAACTGGCGCGTTAAATATGCCGCCGCTCCTTCTTGCACAGCTTCAGCGATCTCGCGCATCTTGTCGGTGCCATCACTGGCAGCCAAGACTTGTGCGCGCAACACCCAAGCGATGGCGAGCGCGAGAAGTGAAATCGCTAGGACCACGTAGGTGATATTTAAATTTGTGCCGGTTACTTGCACATTGGACAGGGTGGCAGATGCTCGCATTGGTTCTCCTCCGTTGGAGAGTCAGGGCGTCCTTCCTGGTGCGGACGCGAAGATGCCGAGAGTTTACGCATAACCCACCCCTAAACACCAAAATTAGGGGCATATACCTCTTATATATAAATTTTTTGCGCTGGGGTTGGTCTGGTCGGTCGGCTAACCTTGCGGCAATGAATATCTCAGTCAACCTCTTCGACGCCCATTCCATCATCTCCACCCTCGGGCTAGTTGGAATCCTGGCGATCATCTTTATGGAGACCGGGCTGCTCATCGGGCTCTTCTTTCCGGGCGATTCTCTGCTCTTTCTGGCAGGTATCGGTGCATCTGGTGCGGCTGCAAAAATATTTGATGGCGTCCAGATCGACATTTTGGCGCTGTTGATCGGCGCTCCACTGGTCGCAATCATTGGTTCGCAGACCGGGTATTTCATTGGTGCAAAATTTGGAGTAAAGCTCTTTGACCGTCCCGATGGTCGCGTCTTTAACCAGAAAAAAGTAAAGGCGACTGAAAAGTGGCTAAATAAATACGGCACCGGCAAGGCTTTGGTGCTGGCGCGTTTTATCCCATTTGTTCGCACTTTGATAAATCCGATGTGCGGAATTATCGGAATGCCGGCTAAGAAGTTCTTTTTCTGGAACTGCATTGGCGCGGTTTTATGGACTGATGGGTTGATTATCGCTGGTTATTACTTAGGCGAAAAACTTGAAGGAAGTGTTGATAAATACTTGTTGCCGGTGGTGGGGCTAATTATTTTGGTAAGCGTTGTGCCAGTTGGTCTTGAAATCTTGCGCGAATGGCGCACAAAGCGCCACTTAAGTTAATAACTACAGAAGTTAAGAGTTACAGACCTAAATCTGCCGGTTGAAATGCTGCGCGGTATTCATAACCAGCATCGATGATTGCTTGCTTGGCACCGCGCTCAACAATTACTGCAACACCAACAACGATTGCGCCAGCTTCCTTCAGTGCTTCAACTGCAGTTAAAACAGATCCGCCGGTTGTGGAAGTATCCTCAACTGCCAAGACACGCTTGCCAACAACATCTGGACCTTCGATGCGGCGTTGCAATCCGTGAGCCTTTTCTGCCTTGCGAACGACGAAAGAATCGATTGCTCTGCCGTTGCGCGCTGCAACATGCATCATCGCTGTCGCAACGGGGTCTGCGCCAAGGGTTAAGCCGCCAACTGCTTCGTAATCTAAATCTTTGGTTAGCTCAAGCATAACTTCGCCGACTAGGGGTGCCGCGATGTGATCAAGGGTCACACGTCGCAGATCAACGTAATAATCTGCTTCTTTTCCTGAAGAAAGAATGACTTTCCCGTGAACAACAGCCTTGTTAATAATTTCTTTTCGGAGAAGTTCGTGTGAATTCATAACATAACCTTACATTGTTAATCCGACTGCCCTAGCGTTCTCTTATGGATTTAAAACGGCTAGAAATATCAAGGTTATTTAACCGCTTTGCTTTCGGGCCACGTCCCGGAGAATATGCCGCCGCTTTGAAAGTTGGACCTGCAAAACTGAAAGCGTCCCTTCTTAATCCGCCGGCGGTTGATGCAGGCGCGCAACCTGAGTTAATTCTTGCCGACTTAGGTCAACGCCCAGAGCCTAAAACCCCTGAGGCAGCGGAGTTTTCTAAATTAATGCGTGCACAAAGTAAAGAGATGACGACATGGTGGTTAGACCAAATGGTTTTAACAGAGAAACCATTGCAAGAACGAATGGTCTGGTTCTGGCACGGACATTGGGCAACTTCTATAGGCAAGGTGAACTATGCACTTCCAATGCTGACGCAAAATCAAACTTTTAGAAAGCACGCAGTTGGTAATTTTAAAGATTTATCACAAGCAATGCTTTTGGACGGTGCGTTGCAGGTTTGGTTAGATGGAAATGAAAACACGTTAAAAGCACCGAATGAAAATTTGGCGCGAGAAGTGATGGAGCTATTTGTTTTAGGTGTTAACCGATACACCGAAAAAGATGTTAAAGAGTTGGCGCGCGCTTTAACGGGATATCAAGTGCCTAGAAGCACAGGTGTTGTAACATTGAATCAGAAGCGCCGTGATACTGGCGCGGTAAAAATTTTGGGTAAGACTGCAGTGATGACTGGGCCTGAAGCGATTAGCCACCTTGTAGATCAGGCAGATTGCCAAAAATTTTTAGCCGAACGAATCTGGTACCGCTTTATTTCCAGCACTGTACCTTTACCTAAAGATCATCCGCTTATTAAAGCCTTGGCGGAAAAAGATATACAAAAAGGGTTAATCGCCTTATTAAACGGTAAGGATTTAATTAACGCGAAGCATTCAACCGTTAAATCACCGGTCGAATGGTTAGTCGCTGTGTGCAAAGCACTTGAATTAACGCCTTCTAAGTTGAATTCTTTTGCAAAACTAAATGGGTATCTTGATAAGTTAGCTCAAATTCCGTTTTCCCCACCTAACGTCGGTGGTTGGCCCACTGATGAAGCTTGGCTTAGCTCGGCAAGTGCGCAATTTAGAATATCTTTTGCAGATTGGTTGGTGAAGCAGGCTGATCTTTCAGCGATCCAAGCAATCGCTCCAGAAAAGAGAGTTGCTTACTTGGCCGATTTATTAGCAGTTCCTGAATGGACCGCGCGAACTTCAGCGGCCCTTGGTGCCTTACAAAATAATCTTCCTCGTTTAGTTGCCCTTGCAATTTGTAGCCCAGAATATTTGGTAAGCCAATGAACGAAATTCCTACTATGTCTGCGCAACAACTTGGAATGTCCAAGTACACCAGGCGACAATTCTTAAAGTTCTCGGGTGCCGCAACAGCAGCAACAGCTGCCAGCGTTCTTTCAATGAACGATATTGCCGAAGCCGCAATCACACGGCCACTTCCGCTTGGTACTCCGATATTAGTTGTCGTCACGCTCTATGGTGGAAACGATGGTTTAAATACGGTAATTCCTTATAAGGATCCTGCGTATTACGCAGCGCGCCCTGATTTAACTTACAAAGAGGAAACGTTACTTCCACTTTCAGAAGGGTTAGCTTTAAATCCGGCGATGACTGGAATTAAAGGCCTTTGGGATGAAAAGAAAGTTGCGATCGTTCGCGGTGTTGGTTATCCAGAACCAGATCGTTCGCATTTTTCTTCAATGGCTATTTGGCAGACTGGATCTCCAAAAACGCATCTAAGCACTGGTTGGTTGGGACGTTGGCTAGATACCCAGAAGATAGATCCGATGACTTCCATAAGTTTGGGATCAGTTCTGCCGCCTTTATTGGTCGGTGCAAAAAATAGTGGATCCGCGCTCCCTTTGGGTGGTTTAGTGATCCCAACAGGTGTATTTGCGCAAGCATGTGATCAATTATCAAAGCCTTCTCGCGCAGATAATAAATTAATGGTGGCGGCGGCTTTATCAATGCGCAATTTATTTAGCATCTCCGGAAATATCACACCTATCTTGTCTCAAGCCACTCAAATGTCTGATGATTTACCAACTGTTGGTGGTGGTAATGCTGGTGGAGACTCGAACTTGACTCAACAATTAAATGTTGTTGGAAAACTTATTGCCGCTGGTGCGCCAACAAAAGTATGGTCTGTTTCACTCGGTGGCTTTGATACTCACGCAAACGAGGCAAATGCTCAAGCAGCGCTGCTCGGAACTGTTTCAACAAGCATCACTAAGTTCCTGAGCCAAATGAAAGCTTCGGGTCGTTCAAAAGACATCACGGTTCTGGTTTACAGTGAATTCGGCCGACGCGTGAAAGGCAATGGTTCTGAAGGTACTGATCACGGAACCGCTGGACCAGTCTTCTTAATCGGAGATCGGGTCAATGGCGGTTTCTATGGTGACCAACCATCGCTAACTAAATTAATTGATGGTGACTTACCTGTGACTACCGACTTCAGAGATATTTACTCAACAGTTCTTGAAGGCGTTTTGTTAACACCCGCGGAAAAGGTTCTGGGTAAATGGAGTGGCAGAATCAAAGCGATTAAGAAGGTTTAATCTTCTTTGTAGACAATAACTTCGCTTTTGCGGCGTGTAGCCAGTGATTTCGGTGGATTCTCCTTCAGCAGTGCATCCACTTCGATCCGCAGCTGCGCAACCTCAATAGCCATATTTGCCATTGCAGACTCAAGTTCGATAATTCTTTTGATTCCGGCGTGGTTAATTCCTTCACCGACTAAACGCCCAACCATACGAAGTGATGCAATATCTCGCAGTGAATAACGGCGGTTACGCCCCACGGTGCGATTTGGTGAAACTAAACCTAAGCGATCATATTGACGCAGAGTTTGTGGATGTAGACCAGAAAGTTCGGCAGCAACCGAAATTACATAAAGTCCAGCATCATCATCAGGTGTTTTATTATCTTGTGGCTCGTTACTCATAACTCCGCCTTATTCTTTAGCTCACTGCGCACATCAATTTCAGATGTTGCCTCAGCATATTTTTGCAGTGCATCAATTGCTTCACTTGGTAAATTCTGTGGGACTTGTACTTCAACAGTCACAAGCAAATCTCCAGTGGTTGCACCTTTTGCGATCCCGCGACCTTTAACACGGAGCACTCGACCATTTGATGTGCCTGGTGATAAGCGAAGAGTTACTTCTTCGCCAGTCAAAGTCGGAACTTTTATATCTGCGCCGAGCGCTGCTTCAGTAAATGTAACCGGAACAGTGATGGCGATGTTCTCGCTTTTACGTGAAAAAATTGCGTGCGGCTTAACGTGCAACATAATAAATAGATCACCTGGGCCGGCTTCGCCTTTTCCGCCTTTACCTTTTACCCGAATTTTTGCGCCATCATTTACTCCTGCAGGAACCCGTGCAGAAATATTCTGTGACGGTCCGCCATCAGCAGATAAACGAAGTTCTAAAGTGGTGCCAAAAGCCGCTTCTTTAAAGGTAATTGTTGCCTCGGTTTGTAAATCTTGACCTTTACGTGGACCGCGACGTCCACCGCCACCAAAGAGATTTGCAAAGATATCTTGGGGATTACCGCCGCCGAAGATGTCGGAGAAATCTCCACCTTGAAAATTTTGTCCGCCTTGTGGTGCGCGCATTCCACCGCGCTCATACATATCGCGCGCTTGATCGTATTCAGCGCGTTTTTTGCCGTCAGATAAAATGTCATACGCTTCGGAAACCGCTTTAAATTTCTCTTCCATTGCCGCATCGCCCTTTGTTTTATCAGGGTGCAATTCGCGCGCTAAAGAACGGTATTTCTTCTTAATCTCATCGCCACTGGCAGATTTGCCAAGTCCGAGGATCTTGTAGAAATCCTTCTCGTAAAGGTCTTTAGCGGCCATGGAAAGTTGTTATTCCGCAGTCGCTTCAGCAGGGTCTGTCACTGCAACGCGAGCAGGGCGCAAGATACGTTCTTTATATTTATATCCTGGCTGCAAGATCTTTGTTGCAGTAGCAACTTTTACATCGCTGCCAGTGTCGTGCATCAGCGCCTCGTGAACTTGTGGATCAAATTCATCGCCAGCTGTGCCGTACTTTTCTAAACCTAAACGGGTCGTGATTGCGGTGATTTTTTCTGAAACAGATTTAAACCCACCGGTTAATTCGCCGTGTTCGGTGGCGCGATCAATGTCGTCAAGAGTTGCAAGTAGCTCAGTTAAAACCGCACCAATTGCGAGTTCGTGTGCCAAGGCGCGATCGCGTTCAACACGCTTTCGGTAATTTGCATACTCTGCCTGAAGTCGTTGTAAATCAGCGGTGAGCGCTGCCACCGGATCAGTTTCCTGAACTGGGGCAGCGTCAACGACTTCTTCTACAGATTCAACAACTTCAGAAGTTGTTTGGTCTGTCATTAGTTACTTCCCTCGTCCACTATCTCGGCATCTTCAACGCCATCTTCATTTGCTGAACCGTCGCCGGCTGCAGCACCTGCTGCTGCATACATCGCAGCGCCAAGTGCCTGGCTGAGTGTCGCTACCTTTTCGGTATTTGACTTGATTGATTCGAAGTTAGCACCACCGAGTGAAGTCTTTAGTTCGGCAAGTGCTGCCTCAACTTCGGTCTTCTTCTCTGCTGCTTCACCTTCCGCAAGTTTCTCTGTGTTATCTGCAATGAACTTTTCAGTCTGGTAGACAAGTGAATCTCCGTTGTTGCGGATCTCTGCTTCTTCACGACGCTGCTTATCTTCTTCAGCGTGTGATTCAGCATCTGCCATCATGCGATCAATCTCTTCTTTTGAAAGAGAAGATCCGCCGCTGATTGTGACTGATTGTTCTTTGCCGGTTGCAAGATCTTTCGCACCAACGTGAACGATTCCGTTTGCGTCAATATCGAAGGTAACTTCAACTTGTGGAACTCCGCGTGGTGCTGGTGCAAGTCCAGTTAGCTCGAACATACCTAACTTCTTATTGTGAGCAGCCATTTCACGCTCGCCCTGGTAGACCTGGATCTGTACAGCAGGCTGATTGTCATCAGCAGTTGTGAAGATCTCGCTGCGCTTTGTAGGAATAGTTGTGTTGCGCTCGATCATCTTGGTCATAACGCCACCCTTGGTTTCAATACCAAGTGTTAGCGGTGTGACATCGAGAAGCAGGATGTCTTTAACTTCACCCTTAAGAACACCAGCTTGAAGTGATGCGCCAACTGCCACAACTTCATCGGGATTTACGCCCTTATTTGGCTCTTTCCCGCCGGTTAAGTCGCGAACTAAATCAACGACTGCTGGCATACGGGTTGATCCACCAACAAGTACAACGCTCTTGATATTGCCAATTGCAATTCCAGAATCTTTTAGCACTTGCTGGAATGGCTTCTTGCAACGCTCAAGTAGAGGCGCAGTAAGTGTTTGGAATTGTGCGCGAGTCAATGTCTCATCAAGGAACAATGGATTTTTCTCGGCATCAACGGTGATGTAAGGCAAGTTAATTGATGCTTGCTGTGATGATGAAAGTTCGATCTTTGCTTTTTCAGCAGATTCACGAATACGTTGCATCGCCATCTTATCTTTCGTTAAATCAATACCGTTCTTAGAACCGAATGTTTGAACTAGGTGATCGACAAGTGCTTGATCCCAGTCATCTCCACCAAGGTGGTTATCGCCGGCGGTTGCTTTAACTTCAACAACACCATCACCAATTTCAAGTAGTGAAACGTCAAATGTTCCGCCACCTAAGTCGAAGACCAAAATAGTTTGTTCTTGATCTGCTTTATCAAGTCCGTATGCGAGCGCTGCTGCAGTTGGTTCGTTGATAATGCGAAGCACGTTAAGTCCGGCGATCTCGCCTGCTTCTTTTGTTGCTTGACGTTCTGCATCAGAGAAATATGCGGGAACAGTAATAACTGCATCCGTCACGGTTTCACCAAGGTATGCCTCAGCATCGCGCTTTAGCTTTTGCAGAATACGTGCAGAAATTTCTTGTGGTGTGTACTTCTTGCCATCAATATCCACTGACCAGTTAGTACCCATGTGACGCTTTACGGAACGGATTGTGCGTTCAACGTTGGTCACTGATTGGCGCTTAGCAACTTCACCGACGAGAACTTCGCCATTTTTTGCGAAGGCAACGATCGATGGGGTTGTGCGAGCGCCTTCTGCGTTGGCGATAACCGTTGGCTCTCCACCTTCGAGTACCGATACGCAGCTATTTGTAGTTCCGAGGTCGATTCCGACTGCTCTAGCCATTTGATTGCTCCTTTTAACTAATTGAACTTTTTAGCTCATCTCAAGCCCGATTTGGGGTTGAGGCTGGTCTAACCTGAGTCGATCTTACCCGAAAGAGTGAGTCGGAGCGACTCAAGTTTGGACCATCCCGTATAACTCCCCGCCTTGCTCAGATATTCCCGCCCCGCCTCGGTAACCTCGCGTTATGCGTATCGCCCTGGCCTCACTCTCGTATGCGATCACTGTCATCGCACTTGTACTCCTGGCCATTCGCGTGCCGCAGTTGATTGGGATTTATCGCAAGGGCCAACCGGATCCAACTCGCAGAAACGATCGTGGTTCGCGGTTAATGCATATGTTGCATGAAGTTTTGAGCCACACCAAGATGCTCAACTTCACCGCAACCGGAATTGCGCACTGGTTTGTAATGATCGGTTTCGGTGCGCTCTTTGGAACTTTGGTTACCGCATACGGTCAAGTTATAAATCCTGAATTTATTCTGCCAATAATTGGTCATTGGGTTGTTTACGAGCTCTTCGCCGAATTTATTGCACTTGCTACCGGGATCGGCATTGTCACTTTAATCGGTATTCGCCAAGTAACACGCTTTCGAATGTTGAATCGTTTTGCTGGTTCTGGAATGTGGAAAGCGTATTACGTTGAAGCAACAATTTTGGCAATTGTTTTCTGTGTATTTGCATTGCGCGGTCTAGAAGGTGCACACGTTGGCGAGACTAGCTGGAATTGGCATTACGCAATCTCTTGGCCTGCTGTCCTTGCATTCAATGGGTTGAGTACCGCGGCGATTGAAAGTGCAATTGTCTATGTTGCAACTGCAAAGATCGTTGTTTCAATGACTTGGTTTATTGTGATCGCAAGTAATTTAACAATGGGAATTGCGTGGCACCGCTTCTTGGCATTCTTCAATATTTATTACAAACGCAATAGCGATGGCAGCGCTTCACTTGGCGCACTCCCTGAAATGCTTTCTAAAGGTAAGCCGATTAACTTTGAAGATTCAGCCGAAGATGATGTCTTTGGACTCGGTAATCGCCAAGATATTTCTTGGAAAGGTCTGCTTGATATGACTTCTTGTACCGAGTGCGGACGTTGCCAATCGCAATGTCCTGCTTGGCACACTGATAAACCACTCTCGCCAAAGCTTTTAATTATGGCGATGCGCGATCACGCAATGGCCAAGGTTGTTGAAAGTGAAGCGATAGTTGGCGAAAACGGCCCTATTTCACGTGATGTTCTCTGGTCTTGCACAATGTGCGGTGCTTGTGTAAATGAATGCCCGGTCGACATCGAACACGTTGATCACATTGTAAATATGCGCCGCTTCCAAGTTTTGGTTGAATCAGAATTTCCTTCTGAACTCGGTGGCACTTTCCGTAATTTAGAAAAGGCTGGCAATCCTTGGGGAGCCAATAAACAAGACCGCGAAGGATGGATCGCAGAATGTGATTTCCCGGTTCGCGTTGTTGAAGGTGTGCTACCTGATGAAGTTGAATATTTATTCTGGGTTGGCTGTGCCGGTGCTTATGAAGAGCGCGCTAAGAAAACTACAAAGGCTGTCGCCGAACTATTATGGATGGCCGGAGTTAACTTTGCGGTATTAGGTAAGCGCGAGACTTGCACTGGAGATCCAGCGCGTCGATCAGGAAATGAATTTTTGTATCAAATTCTTTCTCGCGAGAACATTGAAACTTTTAATGAAGTCTTTGCGGGTCGACCAAAAGGTAAGAAGAAAGTCGTAGTTACTTGCCCGCATTGCTTCACAACAATCGGCCGTGACTATGCGCAAAGTGGTTTCGAACTTGAGATGTTGCACCACACACAGTTGCTCAATACTTTAATTAAAGAGAAGCGATTAAAGCCAAGTCCACATAAGAGTGAGAAGAAATTGACCTATCACGATCCTTGTTACTTAGGTCGTCACAATCAGATTTACGCGCCTCCTCGTGAATTACTTGAAGCATCTGGTTGCGATGTAACTGAGATGCCACGTAATCAAGAGCGTTCATTTTGTTGCGGTGGCGGTGGCGGACGTATGTGGATGGAAGAGAAAATTGGAACGCGTATCAATTTAAATCGTGTTGATGAAGCTATTTCAACCGGCGCACAAGAAGTTGCAGTTGCTTGTCCGTTCTGCCGCGTGATGGTTGGCGACGGAATGGTTGCGCGACAGAGTGATGTTGAAGTTTTAGATGTTGCTCAAGTGCTTTTGCGCAGCGTAAAAGCCGCTGAATAGTTATCCACAGAACTTGTGCACAGGTGTGTATGAATTACACGCGTGTAATTCGCAGCAATACCGCAGTCGTTAAGTAGCCCCCAACAAAGCCTCCCAGGTGGGCTCGCCAGTCCACTCCGCCCAGGATGAAGCCGAATACGAAGTTCAGACCGATGATTACATAAATGTCGCGTACGCCCTCGCTGATCATTTTGCGCATTGCAATAAAGGCGCCAAATAATCCAAAGACCGCACCTGATGCGCCGACGGAAACTTGTGGAGCGCTATTTAAATAGATTGAAGCTAGGGATCCGGTTAAAAGTGAAACTAAGAAAATTACAAGAAAGCGCGCTTTGCCGAGCGCTGCCTCTACAGGATTACCTAAAACAAGAAGCGAGAACATATTAAAAAATAAATGTGTGAGTCCGCCGTGAACTAGCGCAACAGAAAATAAACGCCAGATTTCACCAGATTTAACGTAAGGACCATAGAGCGCGGTGTATTCGTAGAGTTGTGGATAGATCTGATCTGCAAGATAGGCCGCACAAATAATTGTGATTAATGAGAGCGTTACAGAACGCTTCATTTGAAACATCGGTGGTTAGTTAAGCGATGGTGACGCTATTGATTACAACTGGTGTAACAGGAACATCTTGTGCACCTGTTGGTGTTGAACCGATCTTGTCTACAACAGCCTGAGAAGCAGCGTCTTTAACTGCTCCGAAGATAGTGTGCTTGCGGTTTAACCAAGTTGTTGGTGCAACAGTGATGAAGAATTGAGAACCATTTGTTCCTGGTCCTGAATTAGCCATTGCAAGAATGTATGGCGCATCAAATTGCAGCTCTCCGTGGAATTCATCAGCGAATTGGTAACCAGGTCCGCCGAAACCTTTTCCGAGTGGATCTCCACCTTGAATCATGAAACCTGAAATGACGCGGTGAAAAACAGTTCCGTCGTACAACTTCGCAGTTGTTTTCTTTCCATCGCGCGGATCGGTCCACTCTTTTGCACCAGTTGCGAGTTCAACAAAGTTAGCAACAGTCTTTGGTGCGTGATTTGGGTAGAGCTCAATGACGATATCGCCGAGTGATGTGTGCAGAGTTGCTGTTGATGACATGTTTTTAGCCAATCGTTTCAGTGGATGATTAAAATAATTTAAAGAGTGGAGACCAGGGGAATCGAACCCCTAACCCCCGCCTTGCAAAGGCGGTGCTCTACCAATTGAGCTAGGTCCCCGTGTTAGAACGGGTGGGCCCAGGTGGACTTGAACCACCGACCTCTTCCTTATCAGGGAAGCGCTCTAACCAGGC
>CAXNEU010000003.1:0-35289 GCA_964201705.1 Candidatus Planktophila sp.
CTTCTTAAAGAAGGAGTCTTTGGATTTAAGTGTTTCCTGCTCCATTCTGGGGTTGATGAATTCCCTGCTTCTTCACTTGATGATTTATCGGCAGCACTTGAGGTGCTAGCAAAAAATGATGCGCTAATGATTGTGCATGCTGAAGATTCAATTGCTATTGAACGATCTACTAAACCGTCTTCACGCTCGTATGCAGAATTCTTAGCTTCGCGACCAAAAGGTGCCGAAAATGTTGCGATCGCCCAATTGATTGAAGAAGCCCGACGCAGTCAGGCCAAGGTCCACGTACTGCATTTATCTAGCGGCGATTCACTTTCTCTTATTAGATCTGCAAAAGCCGACGGAATAAAAATCACAGCGGAAACTTGTCCACATTATCTATCACTTACATCTGAAGAAATCGTAGACGGAGCAACACATTACAAATGCTGTCCCCCTATACGAGAACAACGTAATCAAGATGAGTTGTGGCAAGGTTTGGAGGCTGGAATAATTGATCAAATAGTTTCTGATCATTCTCCGTGCACCGAGGATTTAAAGATATTTGACGTTGGAGATTTCCAGCGGGCCTGGGGCGGAATATCTTCACTGCAACTAGGAGTTTCCATAATTTGGACTCAAGCCCTTGCGCGCGGAATAACGCTTTGGCAACTTACAAAGTGGATGGCTGAAAAACCAGCCCAGTTAGCCGGGCTTGCTCACAAAGGAGCGATAGCTGTTGGAATGGATGCCGATTTTGCAGAATTTGATACTGAAAACGAATTTAGAGTAGAACCGACAGAACTTTTTCATAAAAACCAATTTACGCCATACCAAGGAAAGATTTTAAAGGGGAAAGTAAAACAAACTTGGTTAGGTGGTGAACTCATTTATAAAGATGGGGTCATGCTAAATTCACCTCAAGGAAAATTTTTGGTACGAGGAGAAAATTGAGCGCTTTCCAGAGCTTGTCAGATTTAGCCGATCGGGAAAGTGGCGCTGGAGTTGTTTATGCAAATGACGAATTCTTCGCTGAGAAAGAGAATTTACTAAACCCAAGTCGAGCAAAGTTTTCATCGCACACCTTTGGCCACAAGGGTCAGATCTACGATGGTTGGGAAACCCGTCGACGCAGAAATGATCCCGGCAATGACTTTGCAATTGTGCGGCTCGGACAGGCTGGAGTTATAAAGGGTGTAAACATTGATACCGGTAACTTCACCGGCAACTATCCCCCACATGCATCAGTAGAAGCCGCTCACTTTGGTCATATTCCAACAATTGCCGAACTTCTTAGCGCAAAGTGGATAACCATCCTTGAAAAATCTGAACTTACTGGTGATGCTGAAAATCTATTTCCGATTGTGAGTGATGAGCGCTGGACTCACGTGCGCTTAACCATGCATCCTGACGGTGGCATTGCCCGTTTTAGAGTTCATGGCGAACCAGCCCCTGATGCGGATTGGTTAGCAGCTTCCGGTCCAAAGAACCTTGCAGCACTTGATAATGGAGCGCAATTTATAGGCTCAAGTGATGATTTTTACTCTTCAGCGAAAAACACTCTTCAATCGGGTCGTCCAAAGAATCAGGGCGATGGTTGGGAAAACAAAAGACGCCGTGGTCAAGGAAATGATTATTTTGTAGTCCAATTGTGTGCAGCAGGAAAAATTAACTCCCTGGAAATTGATACAACTCATTACAAGGGAAATGCTCCTGCCGAGGTAATGGTCACTGCGGGAACTTCTGCCGATTTACTTAAAGCGCCAGGTGCAATTGAATTATTGGCACGTCAAGTAGTTCAACCTGATACACCTCACAGATACATAATTTCCTGTAATCAAATAGTAGAAGCGGTACGAGTTGATGTCTTTCCTGATGGTGGCATGGGTCGCTTTCGAGTATGGGGAGAAGAGGCAAACCCAAAGTGAGTTTAGATCAGAGTTTTTTTGATGAGGCATCTGCGACACTAGCCCAAGCAGATGAGTTGCTTGCCAAGAAATACCGGGGCGACTTTGGCGGCAGACAACCTATTCACACTTGCTATGTGCCAGCAGATAAGTTGAGTGCAACAACTCCTGCAGATTGGGGTGCAGCGGGTCTATCGGTAATAGATGAACACACTCCAACGGCTGCATCTTTTGCTAAGGCAGTTGGTTGCCAAGTGGACTCAGTCTCTGAAATCTTTGATCGAATAAAAGATAAATTAGCACGACAACCGATTGAGGACTTGCGCATAGATTTTGAAGATGGTTACGGACGCAGAGGTGATGAGCAAGAGGAAAAGCATATTGAAAGTGCTTTGCAGGCGGTTCCATCTTTAAGAGTTCCCTTTATTGGAATACGTATGAAGGCCCTGGAAGAGGTAACCAGAGTTAGAGGGTTGAAGACTCTCGATAGGTTTATTGCAGGACTACTTGAACAAGGAAAATACCCGGAGAACTTCATCGTCACCCTTCCCAAAGTTACTTTTCCTGAGCAAGTCGATGTAATGGTTGCTGCCTGCGAAAAGATTGAAAGTGCACATGCTCTTAAACACGGAACCATTCGTTTTGAGATTCAAATTGAAACAACACAAGCCATCTTGGATCAGCAAGGGCGCGCTACTGCTGCTCAATACATAGATAAAGCGCAGGGCCGCTTAACTGGATTCCATTATGGAACTTATGACTATTCGGCTGCGGCAGGAATATCATCTGCTTATCAAACCCTTGATCATCCAGCCGCGGATTTTGCAAAGACAATTCTGCAAGTAGCCATCGCGGGCACAACAGTGCGAATGTCAGATGGATCAACAAATATCTTGCCAATCGGAACCGGCGATCAAGTTCGCTCAGCGATGCATAACCACTATCGCTTGGTGCGCAGGTCGCTAGAGCGTGGAATCTATCAAGGCTGGGATATGCACGGATCACAACTACCAACGCGTATTGCCGCAACATGGATCTTCTATCGTGATGGACTTGCCGCAGCCTCCCTTCGACTTAAGAACTATTTAAACAGTGCTCATTCAGGCACTATGGATGAACCAGCCACCGCTTTGACTCTTGCCCGTTACTTCCTGCGAGGTCTAGATTGTGGTGCGATTGAATCGCACGAAGTTGAGGAATTTACTGGCCTTAACGAAGAAGGCTTAAGAAGAATAGTTATCAATAAGGGAAATATCTAAATCACAAGGAGCCGCAGTGTCAGGTAATAGTTCGGTTAAAGGAAAAATTGCAGTAGTCACCGGAGCATCTGCCGGAATTGGCAGAGCAACAGCAGAGCGCTTACGCGATGAAGGAATGCGCGTTATTGGCGTAGATGTAAATGGCGATGGACTAAAGGCGGTATCCGGAATTGAGCATTTAGTTGCCGATCTTTCAAATGATGAGGGTCGTGCAAAGGTAGTTGAGGCTGGTAAAGGCGCACACACTTTAGTAAATGCAGCTGGGCTAATTCGTTTAAAGAAGATTACTGACTTTACAACTCAAGATATCCGAGATATTTATGCAGTTAACATCGAAGCGCCTTGGTACTTAATGAGCCATCTCGGCAGAACCATGGTTGACCACGGATCAATCGTAAATATTTCATCAGTTTCTGCTCGGCTTACAGCAACTCAAGAGGCTGCTATTTATGCATCTTCAAAGACAGCGTTATTGGCAATGACTCGTTCTTGGGCATATGCACTGGCACCACGTGGAATCAACGTCAATGCCATACTCCCGGGAATCGTGGATACGCCAATGCAAGATCACGTACTTTCGCGGCTATCTGAAATTAGGGGCATCCCTCTCGAAGTTCTCACGAGCAAGCGTTTAGATACGGTGCCTTTGGGTCGATCATCTAAGCCAGAAGAGACCGCAAATTTTGTTTACTTCTTAATTTCTGATGAAGGCAAATACATAACTGGGCAGAGCTTGAGCCAAGATGGTGGAATAGTTATGTAGCCAATTTGGCTATGTGAAGCCTTAACTTACTTTTGAGTTGGCGGCTTCTGAAAGAGTTCGATGTTGTAACCATCTGGATCAACAAGATAAATTGAGCGAGCACCGGTATTTGGTCCAGAAGTTATATCAACACAACCTTCACTTCTTGCGCGATAGCCTTTAGCAAACATTCTCGCTGCAATCTCATCGACGCCTTCAACATAAAGACAGAGATGTCCTGCGCCAAAATCACAAGGACGAGATGAGGCGCTTAATCTTTCAATGCCTTGATACTCAAGAAGTTCTACATAGCCACCGCCAGGAATGTCGAGGAATACCAGTCTGATCGCTTTGTGAGTCAGACCTAAAACAACATTTAAGTATGGGCCATCCAAAATCCGATCAAATTTCATCGAGAGTCCTAAGCCCTCGCGATAAAAATCAAGAGACTTATCCATATCTTTCACAGTGATTCCACCATGGAAGAATCCGGTTACTCCTGCCATTTAAGCCTCTTCTCTCAATCTCGGTATTACTACTTTTATAGTAATCACTTGCCGTACCTATGTCATCAGTCAGGTAGGGGGGTTAATTCGTGAGGCTCGCGCCTGCGCCTGAGTAAACACTGGCCTTGTCAGTTCTAGCGATTTATCACTGACCAGTACTATTGCCCGATAGCACACCAGTTACATTTCAGACAGAAATCACATAAGGGAAGAGTCCTACTTGAACATCAGCGATCTTGATCCGAACTTGGCGGGGAAAACCCACACGGCTCAAGGTGATATCCGCTTAGTAAATGACGATGGATTTACTTGGCTGCCTGATCAATCTATAGATTTAGTGTTGACCGATCCCCCATTTAATATTGCCCGAGATACAAATTTTCATACCTATGAGCACAACACCATCAACTCTTTTCGCTTTGATGCTGAAAAAGGTTGGGATTCTTATACACCGGATGAATTTAAAGATCTGTTAAAGCGTTGGACCGTTGAATTCGAGCGAGTTCTGCGTCCTGGCGGAAGCTTTGCGATTTTCTGTGCTGATGAATATTTATCAGATCTGATTTCAGCTCTTAAGGATGCCAAGTTAAAGCCGCGACGTACTCTGACCTGGCGTAAACCAAATGCGGTGCCAGTAAATCGTAAACATATGATGATGAGCGCCTGCGAATACATTGTTCTTGGTGTTAAGGGATCGAAAGCAGTTTTCAACGCTGATATTGATTTTAAAGAAGAGCCAGAAATCACCGTGCAAGAAGTAATCGCGATTTCAGATAAAGCTTCCACGATTATTGATCTGGAGATCCGTAAGGCGCTAGAAAAACTTGATGCGCGACCAAGTGCGAGCCGAATTAAAGAGATTGTAAATAATGCGATTTCAGAAGTGGCAGCGGCAGCGGCTGAGCGCTCAATCAATATTTACTCAGAAGATGAAGGCTCTGCCCAGTTATGTGTTCCTAACTTCGTAAACTTCAACAGCAAGGCCGGAAATCGCCTGCATCCAACTGAGAAGCCGGTTAATTTGCTCCGTTATTTAATTGAATTACTTTCTAAACCTGGCGAAGTTTTGCTCGATCCCTTTGCGGGTTCATCTTCTCTGGGCGAGGCTGCAGTTATTTCTAAGCGGTCTGCAGTACTGGTTGAGCGCGATGAAGAGTTTTATGAAAAAGGCTCGAAGCGCATTGAGGCTTTGCTGAGTTCACAAGCCCAAAGCCTTTTTGAGTAGTTAATCTTCTATAGCCCGATAGCGCTCAGGCTCAGCTAAGTAACAACCCGTGCAAGGGAATCTATCTGCGTGTGTTTCATCGCCCTCCACAAAACCCAAAGTCGGATGCGCTGGGCGAATCTTGGTTTCACAGCAGTCTTTGCATATTTGACGCTTTGCTGAATTCAATACACTAAAAATAAGTTGAAAGTTCTTCGGATCTTGATCTGCGGCTCCGTACAGAGCTACATAATCAGGGTGAGTTTTATTTCCGTACCGATGGTCAATTTCGCGTATTTTCTGTGGAATTGGCAATAGCGACATTGAGCAAAGATTCTTACCCTCAAAGTGCTTTTTAACTTTGGGAGAAATTCTCCGATCGAATGCAGCTGTGGTATTCCAACCCACAGTTCGAAGGTGGGTAACCGTAGTAGTCGAATCCGCAGTCTTCTTCTCCCACTTCAATTGTGAAACATTGAAGAAAACGCCGTGACGCGCATTTCCATTCTTGCTCCAATTGAGTTCCACGGTCGCAAAATCTTTCACGGATACCCACTTAGATTTGCCTTCCGTGTCTGGCTTAAAGAGTTTGATTACTTTCTCATAATTACGTGACTTACGCATTTGTCCTCTCTCTACCAATTTAATTTTTAGGGAGCATTCAGCGGTTCTCTATATTGTAGGAGAGACCGATAGTTAAGCCTTCTTTATTTAGTGTGGTGTTTAGGCTTAAAGGTGGTGATCAGCGCCATTTTCATGGGTCTTCTCCTTTGGAGCAACAGCAAATAGGATGGAGGAGTTACCTAGGAAAGAAAAGTACTTGCCTTGTTTCATTTGCAATGAGGCTTCTGCTGCTAGCAGCGAAAGGTGGAAAATGTCGAACCCTCAAATCCCAATCATAGATACGCACGTTCACTTCTTTGACTTTTCACATCCTGAACTTAAGTGGGTCTGGCTAGCCCCTGACTCTCAACACCCACTAATTGCAAATATAAACGCGATCAAATCGCAAGCCTTTGTGGTTCAAGATTTCCGTGCTGAGTCAAGATTCGCCGGCGTTGAGGGAGTTGTGCACGTGCAGGCTGCTATTGGTTCGCCAAATCCAGTAACCGAAACCGTATGGCTTACTGAGATGAACGAGACTTCTCCCATTCCAATTAGAATCGTAGCTGATTGCGATCTTGGAGCTGCAGACTCAATTTCCCAACTAGAGGAACACGCAAAATCTAAGCCGTTCGTTGGAGTCCGTGACTTTAAAGCGGAACCAATGTTTGCTGCAAAGGAGATAAATCCAAAGTATGAAAAATCTCTTAAGTGGATGGCTGAAAAGCAAATAGTCTTTGATTTAGATTGTGAATGGATGAACATGCCTGAGGCGCGCAAGCTCGCTGAACGGCATCCTTATCTTTCAATTGTTCTTGAACATATCGGCTTCCCTCGTGAGCGAACCGATAGTTACTTCCAGAATTGGAAGACAGCGATTGAGGGCTTGGCTAACGCAGGTAACGTCACGATGAAGATCTCTGGTGTTGCGATGACCGACCCATTTTTCACTAAAGAGTCTCTCAAACGTTGGGTTGATACATGTTTGGATGCATTTGGCCCAGATCGTTGTGTCATCGGCTCCAACTGGCCGGTAGATCGACTTTTTAGTTCATATGACCCAATCATGGGTTACTACCGCGAATACATTTCCAAGCTCTCTATTTCTGAGCAAGAGAGAATTCTCAACAAGAATGCAGTGAAGCTCTATAAGTTCTAATGTTTTAAACCTTGACTTGCTGAAACAATGAACATATCTTTACTAAATAAGAAAAACTGAGGGGTTAGATAATTCGTGAGTAAAATTCGAGTTGGTGTAATTGGAGCAGGTAGCTGGGCTGTGGCATCTCACTTGCCAAATTTGGCAGCACATAAGGATGCCGAATTCGTTGGAGTCACCCGTAAAGGCGTAGATCAACTCACAAAGATAAAAGATCAATATGGCTTCAGGGTCGCTTCTGAGGATTACAAAGATGTACTTGCGGCCGGGGTTGATGTTGTCGTGGTCGGAAGCCCGACTGGATTCCACTATGAACACGCGAAAGCATCGCTAGAGGCTGGCGCGCACGTAATGTGTGAAAAGCCCTTCACAATTGATCCAAAAGAAGCCTGGGATTTGGTTGAGACAGCCAACAGAGTTGGAAAGCACTTAATTGTTTCTTTCGGTTGGAATTACCAAGAAGTTATGACTGGTGCCAAAAGACTTATGGATGATTACGGTATCGGCGAACTCGAACATATGACTTTGCATATGTCCTCAATGCTTCGAGAACTCCTATCAACTGGCGCCTATGTTGATGCACCCGCTGAGGCTCTTCCAGAGGAAAAAACTTGGATTGATTCCAAACTCTCTGGCGGAGGTTACGCACAGGCTGCGCTCTCGCATGCACTAGGTGCGGCTCTCTGGCTCACGGGAGCGAGAGCGAAAGAGGGTTTTGCTTTGATGTCATCTCCAATGAATGCGCCAGTTGAGCTACACGATGCGATTTCGATGCGTTATGAAAATGGCGCAATAGGTGTGATTTCCGGTGGTTCCGCTCACAACGGCGCGCACAAAAATATGCACGCCGTCGAGATTCGAGCAATTGGTTCAGAAGGTCAAATCCTCGTCGACCTTGAGCGAGCAGCAGTTTGGCACCATAAGAATGGTAAAGAAACTCGATTAAATCTTTCCGATGATGCCGGACTTTACAACTGCATCGGGCCGATTGACTCATTGATGTCGGCCGGACGAGGAGAGGCATTTGTTAATCAAACTCCAGGCGAACTAGGTGCGCGTACCGTGGAAGCCATTGATATTGCCTATCGAAGTGCAGCGTCTGGAAAATTAGAAAAAAGGATTTAACATAATTCGTTAACGTTTAGATTTACTTAACTCTGCGCCTAAACAACCGCCAAGCCCCCGTAGACCAGAGCGCCCAGATAACTAAGAGCGGTTGGAAAAGTAAACGGATAAATCGAGCGCGATCGCTATTTAATCCAAAGGCATCTACTTTATTTATATATTGCGAGATATTTCCCCAAAAGATTGCAATAAAGAAGAGCGCAACCAGCGCACCAATCTGTACTCGATATTTCCAGAAGGCGATTAATCCAACACCCAGAATGATCTCGACTGCACCTGATGCTAGAACAACGAGATCTGCATAGTCTTTGAGAAGGGTGGGAACTTGCGCTTGGAATTCTGTGCGGTTGGTAGTCAAATGGCCGATGCCTGCGTAAGCAAGTGCGGCCCCTAAAACTATTTGTGGAATTTGGCGCAGAAATTGCGCTCCTAAAGTATTCACTTAAAGCCGAATCTGGCTGATATGAAAGATTTAGTTATTTTTCACATATTCAGAGGCGTGAGGAAAACCATTGGCTTCAAGCTTTTCGGCTAAGTCAGCCTTCACTGCCTTGACCACTTTATGTGTTCCATCGCAGTTCTTCTCTTCATCTCTGGTGTAAGTGCAGGTACAAGCTCCCATGACATCTCTCTTTTCTCCGTAAGGTGAGCGCAATCTTATAGGAAAGGTGAGAATTTGTCGGTTTCTATTTGGTCACCGCTGCGCGACCAGATTCCAATCGGGCTATCGGTACTCGGTATGGTGAACAAGAAACATAGTCAAGACCTAATTCGTGGAAGAAGTGAATACTTCGCGGATCGCCCCCGTGTTCTCCGCAAATACCCAATTTGAAATCACTGCGCACTTCGCGAGATAGATCAACTGCTTTGCGAACTAAAATTCCAACACCGGCTTCATCCAGCGACTCAAAGGGATTAAATGGAAGTAGTTCTAAGTCCAGATAACGAGGCAAGAAAGTAGATTCCACATCATCTCGGCTAAATGCCCAAGTCAATTGGGTTAAATCGTTGGTTCCAAATGAAATGAAATCTGCGTGAACGCCTAAGCGATCTGCGGTGATTGCGGCACGAGGAGTTTCAATCATTGTTCCAATTGGCATATCTATCTCTTGATTTGTGCCTTTGAAAGTTTGCGCAATCTCTTCTTCTAAAGTCTCACGCAGATACAAAAGCTCACGTTGAGTTGAAACAAGGGGAATCATAACTTCTGGCCGCGGATCGTGGCCTAGCTTTCTAACTTCAAGGCAGGCGTGAACCATCGCGCGCACCTGCATTTTATAAAGTTCTGGGATCAAAATTCCAAGGCGCACACCGCGCAACCCCAACATCGGATTGGATTCGTGTAAACGTCGGACGGCTGCAAATAAAGCTTTATCTCTTGCCGGTATTTCTTCACCAAGTGCTTCACGTCGCGCCATCTGCGAACTTAAATCAACCAGCGAAGGAAGGAACTCGTGCAGAGGAGGATCTAGTAAACGAATCGTCACTGGCAAACCGGACATCGCCATCATAATTCCCACGAAATCTGCGCGTTGTAGCGGCTCCATTTCGGCAATAACGCCACGTTGCACATCTTCATTTTCGGCCAGCACCAAGCGTTCTACATATGAACGGCGCTCCCCCAGGAACATGTGTTCTGTGCGGCAAAGACCAACGCCTTCTGCTCCAAGAATTCTTGCGCGAATTGCATCTTCAGGAGTATCCGCATTGGTGTGCACGCGCAATTTGCGGCGTGAATCTGCGTGGGTCAAGATGGTGTGAACCGCTTTAACTACGGGTGATGCCTGATCACTTTCTGCTGAAACGCGTCCTTCTAGATAAGAAGTAACAGAGGAAGCGACAACAGGGACTGCTCCAAGGTAAACAATTCCAGTTGTGCCATCAATAGAGATGATGTCACCTTCATAAACTGTGTAGCTGCCAACGGTAAATAAATTCGCACGCTCATCAACTGAGATTGAATCTGTACCGCAGATCGCCGTCTTTCCCATTCCACGTGCAACAACGGCTGCGTGTGAAGTTTTGCCGCCGCGGCTAGTCAAGATTCCTTCTGCCGCAACCATTCCAACTAAATCATCTGGGCTAGTTTCACGCCTTACTAAAATTACTTTCTTGCCTGCCTTGCTCATATCAAATGCACGCTTGGAGTCAAAGACTGCTTCGCCAACCGCGGCTCCTGGTGAAGCCGGAATTCCGCGCGCTATTTCAACGAGTGTTCCCTTAGTGTCAAATTGCGGAAACATAAGCATCGCCAATTGGTCACCACTGGTACGAGCCAGCGCCTCATCCATGGTGATGGTGCCCTCTTCGACAAATTGCAACGCGATGCGAAATGCGGCTTCAGCGGTGCGCTTTCCCACGCGAGTCTGCAAGATATATAACTTGCCCCGCTCAATCGTAAATTCAATATCGCAGAGATCTTTGTAATGAGACTCCAACATCACCATAATCTTCTCTAATTCACCGTGTACGCGCGGCTCTAGTGCGCCAAATTCATCTAACGACATAGGTGTGCGAATACCCGCGACAACATCTTCGCCCTGCGCTTTCTGCAAATAATCTCCATAAGATCCGATCTCGCCATTTGAAGGATTGCGGGTAAAGGCAACGCCTGTGCCCGAATCATCACTGAGATTTCCAAAGACCATAGATTGAATATTTACCGCAGTTCCCAGATCTGATGGAATTCGCTCACGTCTGCGATACAGGGTTGCTCGTTCAGAGTTCCAAGATCTAAAGACTGCTTCTATTGAATCAATTAAATGTTCGCGGGGATCTGTTGGAAAATCTTTACCAGTGGCCGCTTCAATAACCTTAATAAATCCATCAGCTAGCGCCTTGAGCCCTTCAACATCTAACTCTTGTAAGTTTGTATTTCCTTGCGTGGATAAAATTCGCTCTTGAACTTTGTGAAACTCTTCGACATCAACGTCACAAACGATTTTGCCGTACATCTCAATAAAGCGGCGATATGAATCCCAAGCAAAGCGCGCATTGCCAGAACTATCCGCCAATGACTGGGCTACTTCTGGAGTTATCCCTACGTTAAGAACTGTCTCCATCATTCCGGGCATAGAGAATTTTGCACCAGATCGGACGGAAACAAGAAGTGGATTTTTTACACCACCAAAGGTTTTGCCTAACTCTTTTTCTAGCGCGGAAAGTGAATCGCTAATTTCTTTACGAAGACCTTCCGGAAACTTTCCGCTCTTTAAATATTCACGACAAGCAGTTGTTGCAATTGTAAATCCTGGCGGAACAGGCAGACCAATGCGCACCATCTCGGCGAGGTTGGCACCTTTGCCACCTAACAAATCTTTTTGAGACATGTCACCGAAAGTAAATGGGTAAATATGCTGTTGCGTCACAAATGTGCCTTCCCGAGAATTAGCAATTATCAAGAGAACTATTTTTCAATGCACTTTATTTACAGCGCAAATCTACTTCTTGCATTCAATGCATGGGCACAATTACCCAACGCTTGCGAGTTAGTTTCTTTTGCTGGAAATCCAAACTGGAAAGGAAAATATTTCACCTCAAGGACCTATCGCGAGCGTGAGGTTTGCGCCTAGTATGGTTCTCGGACGGGAGAATTCAATGGCATCACCAGATTCACCAAATGCAAGCCTCACTCCTTCGATAACACATTGGCGCGAGGCAATGAGTTCGTTGCGTGCTGGAGTTGCTGAGCGCGAGTTCACGCCAAAAGTTGGAATCGCCTCTGGCATTTGGGGGGCGGCTAAGAAATCTCGTTCAGAGAGCATTCACATCGGTCTCTTCTTAACCGCGATCGCGCGCGAGGGTAGTGATAAACGCAGAAGCTTTATCGTTGGAATTGATCTCTGCGTACTTGGTTGCGCCGAATGTGCCGACGATATGCTCGAGCAGATTGCTAAAGGCGTTGGTGTAAGCCGCGATCAAATCTTGTTCTCTTCCAGCCACACCCACGCAGTGCCAATGCCCTGCCTTCACGTAGCGAAGAAAGATGGCTCCGAATTAGTTCCAGAATTTAGAGAATTGATTATTAAAAATACTATTGAGGCTTGCATCGAAGCGGGATCAAAAATTGCAGATGTAGATATCACCTGGGGATATGGACACTGTGACTTGGCGGTAAATAGAGATCTGCCTTGTGGTTCGGCCGAGGTAGTTGCATTTAATCCAGAGATAATCGCTGATGACACACTCACCGTAGGTCGTGTTGCAACGCGCGATGGAAAGATAATTGCAACGATTGCAAACTATGCCTGCCATCCAACGACGCTAGCCTGGAAGAACATGGCAATCTCACCGGATTACATCGGTATGGCACGAAAACTTATAGAAGCTGAAACTAACGCTCCATTGCTATTTCTGCAGGGCGCATCAGGTGAACTTTCACCGCGCAATCAATATAGCGGTGACACCGCACTCGCCGACCGCAATGGCGCAATTTTAGGACACGCAATTATCTCCACGCTAAAGGCGATGCAATCACCTGGTTGCGGTTTGAAATGGAATGGCATAGTTGAATCTGGTGCACTCCTTGGTGAATGGAACGAAGAGAAGGTGGCTGGCTCAAGTGAAGTAAAGGAATTTCGTATCGATGTTCCGGTACGCGTTAAGGAATGGAAGAGCATCGAGCAATTACGTGAAGAGTGGGCGGGAATTGATCCCGGTGCACTAGAAGAACGTATTAATCGTGCAACACGACTTCGGATTGGTTATGAATCTGGCGCGGAAGTAACCCATCCTGTCTGGATCTGGCAGTGGGGCGAGGCAATTTTTGTCGCTCAACCTGGTGAGGCTTACTCTTTTATTCAGACCGAGTTGCGCAAGCGAAATCCTGGTCGAATTATCTTCGTTGTAAACCTGACCAATGCACCAGGGCTCTTTTACTTGCCTATTCGTTCGGCATATAACGCGCCAGCTTATCAAGCGTGGCAGACTTTATTAGCACCTGGCTGTCTTGAGACTGTAACTGATCGCATTGATAAAGAGTTAAAGAAAATCTAACGAGAGGCGGAATGAATCGTGGTTAAAAGAGTCATACCAAATACGAGCAGCACAGATCTGCCTCCAAAGGAGAAACTCTTCCACTATCCATTTAGTGCATCTCTGAAAGCCGGCGTTGCACAACGCAATATCGATCCACCTACAGGCATTAGAGCAGCTAGCTGGGGCGCAGCAAAGTCACACATTTCAACTGGTCTTCATCGCGATATAACTACAACGGCACTGGCAGTACTGCACGGATCGACTCCGTTATATCTAGTAACAGTTGATTGGGGTTGGTGGCAGGGGGTTAAGGATGATCTAAACATCCGTGGCAAAGTTATCGCCGGCCTTGGAATTAAGGAAGATCAACTTCAGTTACATCTGACTCACACTCATGCTGGCCCAAATACCGCTTGCGATGTTGCTCACCTAGAAGGTGGCGAATTACTCGCCCCGTATCATCAATTTGCAGTCGATTCGATTATCAGCGCTTGTAAAGAAGCTAAAGATGGGGCGATTGCCGCAACTCTTACCTGGGCTTATGGAAAATGCGATCTTGCGGTAAACCGCGAACTTCCTTGTGGTGAAGTAGATATCGTGGGTTTCAATCCCGGAGTAGAAGCCGATGACACACTCACAGTTGGTCGCGTAAGTAATGCTTCCGGCAAAATCATTGCAACGATAGTTAACTACGCTTGCCATCCAACAACGCTGGCTTGGCAAAACACAGATGTATCGCCTGATTTTATTGGCGCTGCTCGTGAAATTGTTGAGCAAAAAACTGGTGCACCAATGCTCTTTTTGCAAGGAGCATCCGGTGACCTTGCTCCACGTGATGGTTATGTTGGAGATCACGAGATCGCCGATAAGAATGGACGCATACTTGGTTTCGCATCGCTTGCAGTATTAGAAAAGATGATTCCATCAGGTAAGGCGATGCGATTTAAGAATCGCGTTGAATCTGGAGCACTTCTTGCTGAATGGGAAGACTTTCCTTTCGATAGTTCTACATTTACAGATGCAATCCGTTTAGACATCGATGTTCCGCTACAAGATCTACCCACCTTTGAAGAGTTAGAAGAGCGTTGGAAAGATATTGATGCTGGCGCACGCGAGACTCGTTTAGCGCGAGCGAGAAAATTGCGCACTGGTTACGTTCTAGAAAATCAGCGCGCCAAGCATCCGGTCTGGATATGGGCTTGGGGCGATGCCATCATTGTTGGGCAACCAGGTGAGGCTTATTCATTCTTCCAAACTGAGTTGCGTCGCAGACATCCTGATCGCGTTATTTTTGTACTCAACTGCACCAATGGTCCAGGTTATGTTTACATCCCAACACCAGATGCTTACTCACGTTTTCGTTATCAATCTTGGCAAACGCTGCTTGAAGTTGGCGCACTTGAATTGATTACTGATGAGGTTTCTGCAGCGATTGCGCGGATGCCGAAATCAGTAAAGTAAATGAATAAAGCACGACCTGCCGTAGATCGTGAAGGTGCATTCCTGTCGCTCCTTCAAATCGGGGTAGCAACTGCTGACATCACTCCCCCAATTGGGATTTCAGCAAATCCTTGGGGCAAGAGTAAGAGTGCGATATCTCGCGGTGTTCATAAACCAATGGAAGCAACGGTTGCTGCAATTAGTAGCGATGGTGATCGTGATATCTCTTTGATTTATGGTTTAGATCTAGGTTGGATTGGTTGCCACGAATGTGATGTTGTAAATTTTCGATCACGTTTAGCTCGTGAGTTAAACCTTGATATTGATTCAATTCTTGTAAATCTAAGCCAGACCCATAAAGGTCCTCCCTTCTGTATCCACGAACCAGCGCGCGAAGGTGGCGAATTAGTTGCTGGCTATGTCGAACAGACGATTCAAGATTTGATTGCAGCTGGCAAACGCGCAATTCAATCTCGAGTGAAAGCAGATTTAACTTGGGCTTATGGAAAGTGCGCACTGGGTTCGGTGCGTGATTTAGTAGTAACCGATGGCGAATCAACACAAGTTGTAGTCGGATACAACCCAGAGTTAGAGCCAGATGACACATTAGTTGTTGGCCGAGTTACAGATCAAAGCGGGAAGATTATTCTCACTATTGTTAATTATGGATGCCACCCGACTTCAGTTGGTTGGGAGAGCGATTTAATCAGCCCTGATTATGTGGGAAGAGCACGTGAGTTAGTGGTTGAAGCAACTGGTGCTCCGATGCTCTTTTTACTTGGTGCATGCGGAAATGTTGCACCGAAAGAGCAGTACTCAGGTGATACCTCAGTTGCAGATCGCAATGGTGAAATGTTGGGCTATGCCACCTTAGCAACGCTGGCCAGCATGCTTGCGCCATCGCATGAACTCCGCTTTGACCAAGTTATAACTTCTGGTTCAAATCTCGCTTCTTGGCTACCTACAAAGGTAGAAGCTAATGATCTCTTTGATCGGAAGAAGATTTCGGTTGAGATGCCTCATAAGGAACTACTCACCGATGAGCAGATGCGAGTTGCCTGGGCTCCCCTAACTGCTACAGAAGTGTTTCTGAACTTTAGAATTAGAAAACAACACGAGATTCGAATTGATTACGTCACTGGCGATGGAACGGTAAAGCATCCAGTCTGGATTTGGCAGCTCGGAGATGCGATCGTTATTGCACACGGTGGCGAGGCTTATTTGGAGTTGGTGCGCGATCTCCGTCGCAGAAATGCCGATCGCATGATCGTCTTCTTGGATATGACTAATGGTCCGGGCTATCTGTACTTACCTACAAAGATCGCCTACGAGCAAAATAATTACCAGTCCCAGCAAAGCATTGTGGCATCTGGCGGAGTTGAAATAATGTTGGAAGTTCTAGATAAAGCGATCAAATCTCTGTCATAAAGCGATTTAACTTACAAATCTGAGGGAAATGATACCCACGATAGCAATCACTGCCGCAATTATCGTTGATCTATCTGGAATGCTCTTGTAGGAGAGTGATTCGAAGAGCAGAACCCACAACGACACGGTTGCAAGTATCGAAACCATCAAAATAATTTCCCCACCTTGAAGAGCATAAACCGAGGCAATTGATCCCACTGAAATTAGCGATGCTCTCTGAATTAACTTGAAAAAATCGTTCTTCGTTAAGCCTCTCGGCGGAAAAATGGCGAGACAAATAAGCCCAGCAAGTACTTGTCTTACTATGAAAGTCTCCGAAACGCTTATGTCTTCAGTTCCAAGAACCGCGACATTTATAGATACAAAGCCCGATGTGATGGCCGCTGAGAGAGTAAAAAAGATTGTCTTTCCCAAGCGCAAGCCCGGAATACTTGATCGGATTGGGTAGAGGCTTGCAGTGATGAGAGCAATAACTGCTACAACTTGCAGAGCCGAGACGCTTGTTCCCAACCAAATTGGTGCAAGCACCAATGCAACAGCTGGTGAAAGAGTGCTTGAGATTGAAGATATTGATGCCGAACTTCGTTTAATAATCACAAAGATGAAATAACCAGCGATAACACTTGCGAGTGCTGCGCTTACATGTAGCACAAGGATCTTTGGTTCAAAGACGATCCAATCTCCTCCTTGAACAATTGCAAGTGGCAGGGTGAAGAGGCAGTTAAGGAGAAAGAGTGGACCTAGCGTTGTCAGGAATGGAATCTGTGTAGTAATCCCCTTTGTAAGAAATGTTCCGAGGCCCATTGTGAATGCAGCAAACACGGCAACTAATTCAAACATGTGGCAACGTTATCAGTGATAAGGATATTAATAAATGACATTTAGTGGCAGAATTCAGATCTGAGCCAAGGAGTAATTATGAATTCGATAGATCAACTTTTAGGAATTAAGGGTCGTCTAGCGATGATTGTTGGCGCAGCTGGCGGTTACGGGCGACAATGTGCACTGACTCTGGCTCATTATGGTGCAAATGTCGCTCTGATCGATCGCAATCAAGATGAACTAGAGAAGACTCAAGAAATGGTTACTGCTGGAAATCCTGAGGCAGTTACTGCAATTTTTAATACTGATATCTCAACTGTTGATAACTGTGATCAACTCATTAAAGATGTTTATCAAAAGTTTAATCGCATAGATATTTTGGTTCACACCGCAGCGGTATTGCAGAACGTCCTACCGGAGGATGTTGATGAAGAGCATTGGAATACAACGCTTAACGTAAATCTGCGCAGCCAATTCTTTATCTCGAGAGGTGCGGCAAAGGTGATGCGTGACGGAAAATGGGGACGCATCACTAACTTCATTTCTACTGCAGGACTTTCTGGTGGGCTTCCAGGTTCAATTGTTTACGGAATATCAAAATCTGGCGCAGTTGCAATGACCAAGAACTTGGCCAGGGCCAATGGCCGAGATGGAGTGTTAGTAAACGCCCTCTCCCCTGCAACTCTAGATACACCGCTCTTTAGGCGTGGAATGAAAGATGATGTGCTCGAAAATTTGAAGAAGGAACATTTAAGAATCAACGCCTACGGTAGATGGACTCGGCCTGAAGAAGTTGCTGCCGCAGTTCTTTTCTTATCAAGTGAAATGTCTAGCACTGTTACGGGCCACGTTCTTCGGGCTGACTCTGGTGCTGAATTAGCAGGTTTCTAAAATACTCTGCGCGAGCGTTTGGTAGAGAATTTCTTTTTAAAGTACTCAGTACCGTTCACAGTCGCAGTAATCTCGACCTTATGCCAGATTTCTGTTGGATCACTCGCTGTGACGCAATCCGCTTCAATCCGAATCTGATCAGAACCATTCTCTTCTGTATAAACAGTGCGAGCGGTAATTTCTGCATAGCCAGGCTCAATTGAGTTCATTTTGAGTTGACCAGAGTTTGCAAATACAGATTTACTCTCGAATTGATAGCCAATCTCATTACTTACGAGATCTTCTGTTAGGTGATACGAAACTAATGGTAACTCGGGTGCTTTATCTCCGGTAATCACCTTAATGGTCGAGTCGGCATCACTTGCAGGCATAGATAGATAAGGGACTGTAATTGCTGAAGGATAATTATTGGAACTATGTAGAGTGAGTTCGAATGGATGTGCAGCGGGCCACGACATTTGGAAATCAGCGGCACCAATCTTCACTCCAATGCGATGCCCAGAATCCAACTGATACGCCAGTGCTACCAACTCGAAATCTACCTGATAAACCTTTCCAGGTAAGAGTGGGGCGGGAGCTTGCTTTGGGTATTCTGCATAAGACATATTGATAAAACTTCTAGAAAGTAAGGATTGACTTCCGTCTGGGGCTTGATCAATAAGGGTTACAGACACCTGGCCGATATCACTTGTGCTTGAAAGATAGAGTCGCGCTTTAGGATTTCCAACGATTAAGACGCTCTCTTTAGTAATTTCATCTAAAAGAGTTATAGAACGCTCTGATTCCAAACGTTGATCGACTGGCTTTAAGACGTTATACCGAAATGGCCCACCCCCGACTTTTCCGGAGAAAGAACCTGCCTTAGGCGAATATGGGATGGCAATTTCTGTGGCTACATTCGGTGATCGCAAATTAGTAGAACCCTCAACTAAGATCATTTCACTTAGATTTAGTGTGTACGAACTCTCTTGAGTATTTTCGATTGGCCATTGTGATCCAGTAATGAAGTAACCTGGCGATTCCTCTATGAAATTACTTGGTTTACGGTACTTCTCCACATAAATAGTAAGTGGTGCTCCAAGTTCAACATCTTCATCCTTTAACCATCGATCCCACCAGCGAAGAGCTTCGCTATGCCAATCGATTCGCGGACCCGGCAGTGCGTTGTGAGGCCATTGATGTCCCCAAGGCCCAATTAGCGCGCGTTTTTCTCCCTTTAACTTTCCGAAAATACGAAGCATTGGATTTGAATACCAGTCCGACCAACCCTCCACAACAAATACGGGGCACGCGATCTGATCGAGCTCGCCACGGCAGGCGCGATCACGCCAAAATTGCGAATCTTCAATCTCATTGAGAAAAGAGATTCCCCAGGGAGTATTCCCTTCTAACCGTTCGCCCCAAATATCACGCCATTTTTCTCCCCATAATTTTGCACTTGGTGGCGCAAAATTTCGAGCGCTCATGAATGGTGAATATGACTCATAAATGTAATTGCGCGGAGTTCCACCTAGATTTGTCCACTCTGCAAACGGGTCATCACTACCGGAGCGAGCAATAATAGCTTTGAGTGCAGCAGGCGCTTTAGCCGCCATTTGTAATGAAATGATTGCGCCGTAAGAAATTCCCCATAGGCCAACTTTTCCGTCAGACCAACTCTGCTTAGAAGCCCAATCGATCATAAATAGGCCGTCACTTCTTTCACCATCGCTATATACCGAGTCGGAAATACCCGAAGAATCTCCAGTACCGCGGACATCAAAGATCACTGTCGCATATCCATACTTTGCAAACTCCAAGAGATCAACTCCACCAAGTCCGGTGCTTACGCGATAAGGGGTGTAGGTCATTAAGACTGGAAATTTCTCATCGCTCTTTGGGCGCTTGATAACCACCGCAAGCGAGATTCCATCTTCAGTATTTACAAAGATCTGCTCTTCTATAATTTCTTCATAAATCTTACGGTTCATTGCTGTTCTACTCTTTGGTAAGCGAGTACGATCACTTTTTATGACGCCTTCCTCGAAAACTACTGGGGAGTGAATTCAGCATAATGGTCTTTGCTGCATTAAAGAATAGTAACTACAGAAATTTTTATATTGGCACATTAATTTCAACTTTCGGAACTTCGACGCAGCGAGTTGCCCAAGACTGGTTAACTCTTGATCTAACTTCGAGTGCGAAAAGTCTAGGTCTAGTGGTTGCAGCGCAATTTCTTCCTGGAGTAGTATTTGCAATCTACGGAGGCGTCCTGGCTGACCGTTATGATCAAAAACGCATCCTCTTCTGGTTGAATTTTGCTGGATTTTTAATTGCGTCAACGACCGGAATCTTGGTCGCAACTGGCCATATTAATTTTGAAATTGTGTTGCTCTCAGCCTTTTTACTCGGAATATTCACCGGTCTCGAAGGCCCTGTTCGTCAGAGTTACTACGTTCTTCTAGTCGGCGATAAAAATCTACCGAATGCGCTGAGCTGGAATCAGATTAATCTAAATATTGGAAGACTTGCCGGCCCTATAACTGCAGGCCTACTGATTGAACGTTTTGGTACTAGCCCTGGATTTTTAATTAATGGCGGCACCTACTTAATCGCCCTCATTTTCTTAATGACGATAAACGCCTCTCTATATTTTCCGGCTCACGACCTGGAAGAATCGGAAAATAAAGTTACATTCTTTGATTCACTCAGATATTTGCGAGGAAACAGAACTGTTCTAATCCCAATTGCAGTGGTATGTGCCATTGCAATGGTTGGTCAGGATATGCAGATGACATCAACTTTGATGGCGAGAAAGGTCTTTGACGTAAGCCCATCTTCATTCGGACTTTTAGTCTCGATACTTGCTCTCGGTGCTATCGCTGGTTCACTCGCCGTGGCTCGCACGAACGCGGAAATTGATATCGCATTCTTAGGCCGAAAGGCTTGGTACATGGGTATGACATGGCTTCTGGTTGCTTCTACACCAAATTATTTAACTTATGCAATCACGCTCTTCTTTGCCGGTTACTTTGCAATGGGTATAAACATTTCGGGCAATATGTCAATCCGTAAATTTGTTGATCCCCGGCATTACGGTCGGATCTGGGGAATCTATATCTCGTTTTGGGTAGGTGCGCTGGCTATTGGCGGACCACTTCTGGGATGGATAAGTGAGACATTCTCAGTTAGAAGTTCAGTTTACTTTGGAGCAGTTATCACTTTGATAATTGCTTTGATTCTGCAAATTTATGTTAAGCAAACTTCGCCTAACGCCGCGAAAGATTCGCTCTCAAGTGAGTAATCGCTTGCTCTGCAACGCCTATCTCATTTAATCCGGCACCTAGATTTGAAAGTTCGATCGCAATAGGACCGTCAAATCCCCGTTCAATAAGGCGATTAACTCTTTTGGCAATGTCAATCTTTCCGGTGCCAAAGTTAACGGTTGGCCACCATCCAATTGGTGCACCTTGTACGTTATCTGGCATTTGATCGATCTCTTTTGCTTGAATCATAAAGATGCGCGAAGTATCAATCTCTTCCATCAACTGAACTATTTCATCCCCTACTCGGTAAGAATTGCCCAGATCTAAACAGAGTCCAAGATACTGATCATCGATTCCGTTTATCATTTCTAGTAAAACTGGAACGTTAAAGTCAGCGTGATTTTCAACTGAGAGACGCACACCTAATTGGCGAGCGCGCTTAACCAACACCTCTAAATGTTCGCCTAAGCGCTCCATTCGAATGCCAGGTGCTTCATCGAAATTGAAGTGATTACCAAAAACGATGCGCATTTGTTCCAACCCAAAGTCGGCAGATCGCTCTAGCCACTCAGTCGCACTCTTAAATGCTTCTAACTTCTTGCCACCATCAAAGCCATTTGGGTGCCCCCAAGTAAAGGCAAGGTAATTCTCTTTCTCGCTGACCCAGCGCTTTAACTCGGAGTGGGTTTCCTTATCGCTTAAATCTAAATATGCGGTCTGAAGCGTGATCAGATTAAGATCGTGTTCACGTGCAAAGTCGATGAAATCTTTAGTTTTCCATTTTATTTCGGCAGGCACTTCCCATTTTGAGTTCTCACCAAAGAAGCGATGGAAAGAGAAACTATCGATACCAAATCTGACACCACTCATCTAGATAACCATCCGCCATCGACCGGCAGGATTACGCCATGCATATAGTCAGATGCTTCGGATGCAAGAAATAGAGTTGGTCCGACCATATCTTCAGGCACTCCCCAGCGCCCAGATGTAAGGCGGCTAAGAATCTGATCATTGCGAATTGGATCAGTCCAGATATGTTTATTGAGTTTGGTCTTGATATATCCCGGTGCAATGGCATTTACATTGACCCCTGATTTTGCCCATTCATTAGAGAGCGCTTTTGTCATCTGGCCCACGCCGCCTTTCGCTGCCGCGTAAGTCGATGCGTTTAACCCGCCCTGGAAAGTGAGCATTGATGCAAAGGTAATTATCTTGCCGCTACCGCGTTCGATCATCTCGCCCGCAGCCGCTTTAGCTAACTGGAAGTAAGAAGAGAGGTTTATCTGGATCTGCTGCATCCAAATTTCATCACTGGTCTCAATCGCCGGTCCGGGCTTTACACCACCGTGCGCAATGACCAATACATCAATCCCACCTAGAGTTTTTCTCGCCTGATCAATAAAGACTCCACACTGTTTTGGGTCGGCAAAATCTGCTACGACTAGGTGAAGTTTTGTGATTGAAGAGTTATTTTCGGTTAAATACTCCTTGAGGGAATCAAATTGTGATGCATCTCTTGCTGAAACAAGGACTTCTGATCCAGCATCAATAAAACCTTTTACAAGAGCACTGCCGATGCCACCTGTGCCACCAGTGATTACTACACGGTTTCCCTTGATCTTAAATCTGCTCATCAGCGCTCTCGCAATCTCATTTGTTAGTTAAATAGTCGTTGATTTTAATACGTTATCTTCCTATTCTTCTTTCATTAGGTCAAGGAAATTTACAAGAGAGTAGAGAAATAAATAGATGGCAAATTCGTGGGATAGTCGCAGTGGACTGGTTGGTAATTGCGTTGTTGTGACCGGAGCAGCCGGTGGAATCGGTTCTTCGATTGCACGCGGATTTGCAGAGGCGGGAGCAAAGGTTCTCTTGGTTGATCGCCCAGGCCCCGCACTCGATGAGGTTCACAAATCACTCACCGGAGATGGCCATAAGACTTTTGCAGCAGATGTTACAAAAATTGCAGAACATCATTTGATCTTTGAAGCAGCTGAAGCGATCGCGCCATTTGTTGCAATGGTTCATTGCGCTGCTGTCTTGCGTCGTCGGGCAACTGTTGATGAAGTCACCGAAGAAGATTGGGATTTACAGATTGAAGTAAATTTAAAGTCAACTTTCTTTCTAAATAGAACTGCGCGAGATGCCTTCCGCGATAAGAAGAGGAAGGGTTCAATCGTTAACTTCTCTTCACAAGGTTGGTGGAGCGGCGGCTTTGGTGGATCAGTTGTTTATGCTGCAAGCAAAGGTGGCGTAGTTTCGATGACTAAAGGTCTGGCTCGTTCATTTGCCAAAGACGGGGTCCGAGTTAACTCTCTCTCACCTGGTGGTGTTGATACCGCAATGATGTGGAGTGATACCAGTCAAGAGGCGATGGCTAAGTTTGTAGAAATGATTCCGATGGGTCGTCTGGCTGATCCAAGTGAAATGGTTGGCGGCGCAATATTTCTTGCCTCAGATGCTTCAAGTTATATGACCGGAACTGTATTAAACATCTCCGGCGGACAGTTGATGTATTAAGAAAACTAGAAAAGTAAACCGATCAAGTAGAGATTGTGAGCCTGATATGAAAACTGCCCCATTGGATAGCAAATTCCTTGATGAATCTCCGGCTGGAGTTTCAGATCCGAATCTGATCGACCAACCTCACGAAGCCCGTGCAGTGATCGGGGTTTCCAGGCGAGATATAACTCCCCCATTTGGAATCTACGGACCGGTCTGGGGATTTTCAACTCACGATGGAAGCTCGCGCGGAACCCATAAGCCAATCTACGCAACCGCTCTTTCTATCACTGCCCAACCCGGAGGCAAACCAACAGTGATCGTCGCACTAGATCTTGCCACAAGTGGTGATTTAACTGGAATGGAAGATGAATGGATTAGAGCGAGTGTCATTAAAGATTTAGGAATTCCGATTTCAAATTTGATGCTCGCCTCATCACATACCCATGGCGCTCCGTGGCCATATCGCAGTCGCGTTGATTTTCCCGGCGGAGATTTAATCGAAGGCTATTTAGAGTCGATGAAGATCGCAATCCTGGAAGCATCACGCGAGGCGATCGAAACCGCCGAAGATTGCATCATTACCTTTAAGGATGGACGCTGTGATCTGGCGAAGAACCGCAACTTAGCTGACCCAGCAAACCCAACACGTTATTTAACGGGCTATAACCCAAGTAATAAATCGATTACTGATGACACGGTAATGGTGGGAAGAGTAACGCGAGTTAGTGATAACTCAATTAAAGCAACTGTAGTTAATTACGCCTGCCATCCCACAACTCTTGGCGGGGATAATCGCCTAGTATCACCAGATTTTATCGGCGGTATGCGCGATGTAATGGAGGCAAATACCGATGGAGCTATCTGCCTCTTTCTGCAAGGTGCATCGGGAGATCTAGCACCGGCCTATCAATATGTTGCAGATACTTCAGTGGCAGATCGTTATGGACATCAGCTCGGACACGCTGCTTATTCCACATTGCTCGGAATGTATCCAGCAGGACATCGTCTTGAATATGTAAAGCCCATTGAATCTGGTGCACCTCTTGCTTACTGGGAGCCACGCCCTTATAAAATTCCTAAAGAGAGCGCAATCGAATGTGAAACTGTTGGCCTTCCCTCAAAGGATTGGCCAGGGGTTGAGGAGCTAGATAAACAGCTCGCTGCCGAAAGTGATTTTAGAATTAAAGAGCGCTTAATTCGCAAGAAGACAATCGCCAACTTCACGCAAGGTAAAGATACGATTCCTACACAAGTCTTTGCTTGGCGCTTTGGAAACCTAGTCTTCGTTGGAATCTCTTGTGAAATTGATGTCGCTTGGCAACAAGAAGTTAGAGCAGCATTTCCGGGATATGGCGTTGTGGCGATTACAGATGTTAATTACTCAGCAATTGGTTACATTGTTCGCGAAGAGTTGTGCGATCACAATCTCTATCAAGCCTGGCAGCCGCCTTACGGAAAAGGTTCATTTACTTCTATCGTTGAGAACTGCGTGCGCCTGATGAAGAAATCGCTTAATTAACCCTGATCTTTATGCGGAGCAGGATTTCTAATTCCAGGACGTTTTCCATCGATTCGAAATGGTAAGCCAGGAATCTTCTTCACTTTAGAAGTTGGATCAGGATAATCAACAAGAATATCTAGCGCTGCCGCTTGTGGGTCGTTTAAAAGATCTTCGGGAAGTGCCAGATGATCTGCAGGGACGCCACTTGCTGCCAAGAGTTCTACCCAATGTTTTGAGCTTTTTCCTACAAGTACGCGCTCAATCTCTGCCTCTAACTGGGCGCCATTTTTTACCCGGTCCACGTTCTCTCTATATTTCACATCTTCAATTAGATCTTCGCGATTTAGAACTGAGCAGAGTCGCGCAAAGATCACATTGTTTCCAACACCGATCATGATTTCGCCGTCGCTAGTTTTAAATAAACCATAGGGTGCGAAAGCAGGATGTCCGCTTCCCGAACGAATTGAGGGAGCGTTCGTTACTTGAAAGGCAGATAGGTGATAACTAACCCAAGAGACTCCAGTTTCATAAAGTGATGTTTCGATAACGCTTCCCGCGCCAGTTTTTTCGCGCTTGATAAGCGCTGCCAAAATTCCAAGTGCCAGCCAAGTTCCGCCACCAACATCTAGAACAGATATTCCAGTTCGAACTGGCTCACCATTTCGTTCTCCGGTTACTTGCATAATTCCAGTTCTGGCTTGCACGGTTGCGTCATAGCCAGGAAAATGTCGTGATGGTCCTTCGGATCCGTAAGAAGAGAGATTTCCAATTATTAGCCCGGGCCGCTTTCCCATTAGCTCATCTGGAGTCAGGTGGTATTCAGCTAACTTCTCAGGCAGAAAGTTGGTCAATAAAACATCGGCGGAATCCAGCAAATTATCCAGGAACAAACGACCTGATTCAGATTTCAAATCAATTGTGACAGCAGATTTATTTCGATTGACTACGTGAAAATATGCTGAACGGTCACCTTCAACTGGAGACATAGTTCTCGCGGCATCAGCGGCAGGAGTTTCGATCTTTATAACTCGCGCACCGAGATCACCGAGGATTGCCCCGCCAAATGGGCCAGCGATATTTGATGTTGCATCAAGAACTGTAATCCCGGCCAGAGGTAACTCTGAAGGTGCCTGATCTTTGCTCACTAATTACTCGCTCTCGCATATTGAAATTTCATCTATAAGCGTTGACTTGGGACTGATACGCCCATACTATAGCAATCGTTTCCAGGAGTGATTTAAAGCGAATTTAAAGGAGGCGCAATGCCAGCAATGCGCGTAAGACAAGCAATTGCAACAGCTCTCGCTGATGAGATGCGCACCGATCCAACGGTGATCGTCTTCGGTGAAGATATTGCAGCGGCTGAGGGACCATTTAAAACAACTGAAGGTCTCCTTGAAGAGTTTGGTCCTATTCGTGTTCGAGATACACCAATTTCGGAAATGGCATTTACTGGTGCAGCCGTTGGCGCTGCAACGATGGGGATGAAACCTGTTATTGAAATTATGTTTATGGAATTTCTCGGCGTCGCACTTGATCAACTCGTTACTGAAGGCGCGAAGATGCGTTACTTAAGTAATGGAAAACTCTCAGTACCGATGGTGGTTCGCGCATCCGTGGGTGGTGGGCTTGGCTTCGGAGGGCAACATTCACAAACTCTTGAAAACTGGGTTGCTGCTACTCCTGGACTTAAAGTGTTATCACCAAGTGATGCACAGAGTGCATACAGTCTGCTGCGCGCTGCGATTCAGGATCCAGATCCAGTTATGTTCTTAGAGCCAAGAATTACTTATGCTGAACGCGGTGAGGTAGATACAAATCTTAAGATGGCGATCGGCAAAGCTAGAGTTGTAAAACCTGGTAAAGATCTCACCATTGTCGCCCTTGGCCAGATGACGAATATCGCGCGCGAGGCTGCCGCAGCCAGCAGTTTAGATATTGAAGTCATTGATCTTTGCACGATTGTTCCTTGGGATAAGAAAACAGTTTTTGCATCGGTAAAGAAAACTGGGCGCCTAGTCGTTGTTGAAGAGCAACCAGAAAGCGGTGGTTGGGGATCTGAGATTGTTGCAGCCGTTAGCGCCGAGTTCTTCGGAGAACTCAAGTCGCCGCCAATCCGAATAACTTGCCCAAATGTCCCGGTTCCTTATAACGGTGGCCTGGAAGCGCGCTTCCTGCCAAATGCAACTGAGGTTAATTATCAGATTGATCAATTGATGGCCACAGGTAAAGCACCGCAACCGTGGTGGATTCGGGAGGGTTTCTAAGATGAGTAAAGGTTTAGAACGTCGTAAGGCGATTCTTTCTGATCCAGTTGCACAGTTTGAACGTGCAGTTGAAATCCGCGAATTTGAAAATCAGGTTAATGCGCTCTTCGCATCAGGAACAATCAGAGGAACAACCCACCTCTGTCTTGGACAAGAAGCATTAGCAATTGGTCTAGCGAGTGTGCTTCGCACCGATGATCAAGTATCTGCAACCTATAGAAGTCACGGAATTGCTCTTGCGCTGGGCTTAACAACAGAGTCTGCAATGGCTGAAATTATGGGTAAGGCAACCGGATGTTGCGGTGGCCTTGGCGGATCGATGCACTTGTTCGATCTTGAATTAGGCCTGCTTCCAACGTCTGCAATTATCGGTGGCGGTATGCCAATCGCTGCTGGCGTTGCACTTGCATTCCAAGTTCAAGGAAATGATCGAGTAGCCGTTGCTATCTTCGGTGATGGCGCAACTAATATCGGTGCTTTCCACGAGACTTTAAATCTGGCAGCCATTTGGAAACTTCCAGTGGTCTTTATCTGCGATAACAATGTTTATGCAGAATATAGCCGCATTAATCTCACAACTCCGATTGAAGATCTACACATCCGTGCCGAGAGTTATGCAATGCCGCATTACGCCCTCGATGGAATGGATATCGATGTAGTGCGCGAAGGAATTCAATCCGCAGTTGATCGTGCGCGATCTGGTGGCGGACCTACCCTTATCGAAGCGAAGACTTATCGCTTTGCGGGCCACTCACGTGCAGATCAAGCTCTTTATCGCCCAGAAGGCGAACTCGATTCTTGGAAATCTCGCGATCCACTGCTTCTTTTAGAAGAGCGGGCTAAGAAAATCGGAAAGATGACCGATGCACAAGTCGCTGATATGAAAACTCGAATAGCGAAAGAAATTGAGGCAACTGTTGCCCTATGTCAGAGCGCCCCTGAGCCTTCACCAAAGACCATGTTCGAAAATATCTGGAGCAGAAAGGTTAGTCAGTAAATGAGTATCGAAATAACCATGCCACGAGTTGCTGAAACTGTTGATTCGGTTTATTTAGTCTCTTGGCTTAAAGCTGTTGGAGATATGGTCAATGAAGGTGAAGATCTCTTGGAGGTTGAAACTGATAAAGCGCAGTTGACAGTACCCTCCACTGCCACAGGAAAGATCATTGAGTTACGTTTTGCAATTGATGCAGAAATAAACACTGGCGATGTAATCGCCGTTCTTGAATAAATCGCTGCACAATGTCAAAAATTGAGCGAATCGAGACGATCCCGCTTCGCGTTCCCCTTAAGCATGTTTACAAAGGTTCGTATTACAAGATGCGTAATCGTTGCACCATTATCACCAGAATTCACACATCTGATGGAGTGATCGGCCAAAGTTACAACGCTGATACAGATGAAGAGCAAGATATTATTCTGGGGATCATCCATGATGAGATTGCGCCACTAATTACCGGAATGGATATCCGCCAGGTTGAAAAGATCTGGCATGCAATGATTCCGGTAACGCTCGATCAGCTTCGTAATCGTGCTATGCCAATGCAGGCTATTGCATGTATTGATAGCGCAGTCTGGGATGGCTTTGGCAAGATTGCCGGTCAACCACTTTGGCGCCTCTGGGGTGGCTATCGCGATCGAATTCCGATGATTGGTATCGGTGGTTACTACGGTTCTAGTGAAGCAGATCTAGAACGAGAGTTAGCTTTCTTTAAAGATGAAATTGGCATGGTCGGAATGAAATTTAAGATCGGTGCCAAACCTCCAGAAGAAGATGCAGCACGTCTAAAACTTGCTAAATCTATTGTTGGTGATGACTTCCTCTTTGTGGTCGATGCAAATCAGGGCTACACCGTTGCAGAAGCCCTTAATTTCCTCTCACTTATCGAAGGTGAAGTTAAGTTACGTTGGTTTGAAGAACCCACAAGATGGCACGCTGATTGGCGCGGGCTTAAGGATGTAAGACTTCGTGGAAATGTAAATGTTGCCGCCGGTCAAAGTGAGATCCACCGAGTCGGTATGCGCGAGATGATGCTTAATGGCGCTATAGATGTCTGTAACTTTGATGCATCTTGGGGCGGCGGACCAACTGAATGGCGCCGAATCGCCGCATTAGCACTTGCCTTTGAAGTCCAACTTGGACATCACGAAGAGGCTCAAGTTGCATCTCACCTACTTGCTTCGGTTCCTCACGGAACTTATGTTGAATCTTTCTCCCCAACTAGAGATCCGATCTTCTGGGAAATTCTTGATAACCGTCCCAAGTTGGTCAATGGAGATTTCATTCTTCCAACCGAGCCAGGCTTTGGCTGGAAGTTAAATGAAGATTTTATTGCACAATATCGAGTCGATAAAAATTAATGGCTTCGGTTGCGATTTACGGCGCTGGCCAACTTGGTCAAGCGGTTGCAGCCGGCCTACGCGCGCGAGGAAATCATCGCGTCTCTGGACCTTTTCGACGAGACGATCGCGAACTCGCTCTTAACTCTGGAGCGGATGTAGTTCTAATTGCTACAACCACTCTCTTTAAAGATGTCGCAGATTACATCCGAGATGCGGTCAACTCAGGTTCCAATGTCTTGGTCTCAGCTGAAGAATGTGCCTATCCGTGGGCTGTAGATAAAAAATTAGCCGATGAGCTAGATAAATTAGCGAAAGCTAAACGCGTCAGCATTGCTGGCGCTGGTGTTAATCCAGGGCTGATCTTTGACGCACTTGTCGCAACACTTCTTGGTCCAACTCCTTCTGGATTTAATGGCGATGGATCACCAAAGACAACAATTGTGGTGCGACGCACGGTAAATATCTCTGGTTTTGGAGCAACAGTGCTTCGTCGAATCGGTGTTGGAGCAACTGAGAAAGAGTTTAAAGAGAAGGTTGAGCGCAGTGAGATTCTGGGACACGCAGGGTTTCCACAATCAATGAACGTGGTCGCCGATGCACTTGGTCTAGAAATCGAGCGCATCGATAAGGAATTATTGCCAGTTCTAACTGATCGCGAAATAGATCTGCCAGAGAGATTTATTATCAAACCAGGATTTAGCGCCGGAGTTAATCAGACTTACACCGCAATTGTTAAAGGCAAACCTTGGTTCTCATCTCACTTCTTTGGCCATGTTGATCTCACTGGAATTGAGAGAGTCGCTAAAGATGAGATAGAGATAAGTATCGATCAAAAGGTTCATCAAACAATTTCGCTGAACCCAGGTATCGGTGCGCAGATGGGCTCACAAAATATGGTGATCAACTCAATCGAGCGAATTATCCAGGCACAACCAGGCTGGGTAAGCGTTGCCGAGATTGCACCAGCACTCGCTCGAAGTGATGAAAGTTTTTCTAGAAAGTAAATGAAGTTAAATTAGCCAAGTCTAAATCAATCAAATAAAGGGAGCCAATCATGTCGGTAAAGATAAGCAAGGTCGAAGCCTTTCCGGTGAAATACCAAGAGCCTAATGATTCAATGGCTTGGCGTTATCTCACCTTTGTTCGAATCACCGCTTCTGATGGAACTACTGGGTGGGGCGAGGCGATCACGCAATTCCCCGGCAGCACTAAAGGAACTGCTGCGATCATTGAAGATTTAGCGGATGTGATTATTGGAAAAGACCCACTTCACAATCTTGGTATCTGGCGCGATATTCGCAAGCTGACTTGGTGGTACACCTATCGTGGTGGATTGGGTCACTTCGCACTTTCGGCAATAGATATCGCGCTCTGGGATCTGCGTGGAAAAATTACTGGTCAATCTCTCATTGAGATGATTGGTAAACGCGATAGCCAAGAAGTAACCGAGATTCCGGTTCTTGCATCCACTCACGTCTTCAATGCAAATCTCGATGTCGAGGTAGAGCGCCATGCGCGCTATGTCAAAGAGGGTTACATCGGATTCAAAATCGGTATGGGCAAACGTGGCGATGCCCGAGTTGGTTATGAACTAGAAAGAGATGTTAATTTTGTGCGCGATCTTCGCCAAGCAGCTGGACCAGATGCCTGGATCATGATGGATCGAGGACAATCACTTAATTGGACTTTTGAAGATGCGGTTAAGCGCGTTAGCGCTTGGGAAGAGTATGGACTTAAGTGGGTTGAAGAACCTTTTGAGCCATGGGAGTACGAGCAATTTAAGCGCCTTCGCAATCACACTAAAGTTTTGATTGCCGGCAGCGAGCGCGAATGGGATTACCGCGGTTACACCGAAACCATTAACTCTGGAACTCTAGATGTGATCGGCTGCGATGTCGGTCGCGTAGAAGGAATCACGGGAGCGCTAGCAATAATTAAATTAGTTGAGACTGCTGGGCTCTGGTTTAACAGCCACGCTTGGTCGAGTGCGATCAATACCGCTGCATCTATCGCACTCTCTGCATCGACTCCACGTTGTCTGCTGCAAGAGTTAAAGCCAGATGAGAATCCAATGCAACATGAATTGATCACTGAACCATTTACCCATAAAAATGGAAAGATCGCTGTTCCATCAAAACCGGGTCTTGGCGTCGAGGTAATTGAGAAGACCGTACAAAAGTATGTCTTCTGATAGCGATCTATCTATAGGTAGAGGACTTGAAGGAAAACGGATAATTGTTACGGGCGCAAGTAGCGGTATAGGCAAAGCTACCGCGCTCCTTCTCGAGCGGGTCGGTGCATCGGTAATCGCTATCGGTCTTGATAAAAGCAGACTTTCTCAACTAGAAAGTGAATTCGCCAATCCATCGCGTCATCTGATTCTCTCGGTTGACTTATCTAGTCAACACTGCGCCGATCAAATCATGGAGTCAACAATCGCCCGCTTTGGTGGAGTCGATGCGGTGATCATGGCTGGTGCGGCGCTGCGTAGAAGAGAGTTGAAAGATGTCACGGTCGAAGATTGGGATTACCAAATTGATGCCAATCTCCGCTCCACATTCTTAATAGCGCGAGCAGTGGCTGAACATTTGAAGGAGGAAAAGCGCGCTGGCTCGATTCTTGCCTTTACCTCCCCTTCTTGGCTAACTGGTTCATTCTTTGGCGCAGATGCCTATTCCGCTTCTAAAGCTGGCATCGTCGCTTTTTCAAGAGGGTTAGCAAAACAGTTGGGAATTTTTGGAATCCGCGTGAATACGATTTCCCCGGGACAGATCGATACTCCAATGCAGCATCGCGATAACACTCCGCAGAACGTGCAAGCCATTATTGATGCTTGTCCGCTAAAGAGAATTGGTCAACCAGAAGAGATCGCTTCAGTTGCGGTCTTTGTTACCTCAGACCACGGATCATTTATTACCGGAGCAACGCTAAATGTGAGCGGCGGTAATCACCTATATTGATTACTTGCCAGCGAGAAAACGCTGTGGATTCTTTCTGGTCAGCGTATCAATCTGATCATTGGTGACTCCAGCACTTCGCAGGATTGGTAAGAATTTGGTGATCAAGAATTTATAGCCCTCACTGCCGTGAATCTTTAGGCGGGATCTTGCTGCGATATCTGTGGAGATCAAGATCTTCTCCAAATATCCCTCACTAATTAAAGTTGCAATAGTCTGCGCACGCAGTTCATCGCGTTGTTTATCTAACTGGCCGACTGCGTCATAACCAATCCATACACCACGCTTTAGTAATTTGCGTGAGTATTCAATATCGCGGTTTGTATCGCAGTGCCCGATCAGAGTGATATCAAGATCAGCGCCCGCTGCTTCTAAAATATTTAATTGTTCAATTCCCACTTCGGTATATAGCGCGTGGGTTCCGATAGGTCGCTTTGTTTCTGCTTGAACTTTTGCCGCAGCTTCCAAAACTTTGCGCTCATTTGGTTTAACGCCGCGATGGTGAGTTCCTAGCTCAGCCATTATGCCCGCCTTAATACCTGTACCTGGAAAACCATCGACGATATGGCCCAGCATTCGATCTGCGATCTGGGTGATGCTCCAGTCATCGATCCATTCTGGGTAATACTGTTGATGATAAAAACCAGTGCCGGCGATGATATGAACGCCTGTTGCTCGCGAAATTTCGGCCAACCCGCTTGGATCTGGGTGCAGACCATAAATAGTCTGATCAACGATTGTGGTTCCACCCGCTGCTTTGTAATCTGCAACTTCGGCACTCATTGTTGCTACTTCTAGGAGGACGCCATCAGAGCTGCGACGGACATCGTAGGTATCAACAAGGAGATGTTCGTGTGGCAAGATAAAACCTAATTGATCTGCAGGTACTGGGCCAAGTACGGTCTCAACGTTTTTCATAAATGCCAGCCTAATCTAAATAACCCTGTAATACGAGAACTTTCTTCCGCAATTATCGCTGGAACAGAGATGGAATTGCAGTTCTTATCTAGTCGGTATCTAGTCAGTATCTATTCCAGAATCATTTGAATATACTCATCCTATGGCCTTTAAATTTACTGAACTTAATTGGCAGCAAATAGATAGTTTAGATAGAGATAAGACAATTTTCCTTTTACCTACTGGCGCTATTGAACAACATGGCCCGCATCTTCCGGTTGATACAGATATTTTTAACTCAAATGCACTGGTAGAAAGCGTTGCTGCCAGTTTTCAGTCAAATGTAATCGCGCTGCCACCGATCTGGTGGGGCACCTCACCGCACCACAAGGGCTATCCCGGAACTATCTCGCTTAGGTTAGAAACATTTCATCATCTCTTAACCGATATCTTCTCTTCACTAACTGCGCACGGCTTCTATCGTTTTCTAGTCTTAAATGGTCACGGTGGTAACGCAGGAATTCTCACCGCTTCCACTGCAGATTTAAGTGAAACACTCGGCGTATCAATACCTACTTACTCATATTGGCAATCGATAAAGAACGTGCTCGTTGAAATTGGTGATTCAGAAATTGGCGGAATGGGGCATGCCTGCGAGATGGAGACTTCTCTTGCGCTATATCTGCGCCCAGATCTTGTTGATATGAAAGCGATCTCGCGAGATATGCCTGATGTGCGAGTTGCGCTCTCTTGCATTGATTTTCGCCAGCCAGGTTTCTTGGGAATTCCACTGGACTTCCGTCGTGATTCAAAGTCTGGAGTTATGGGAGATCCAACTCTTGCAACTGCTGAAAAAGGTGAAAAAATATTTACGGCTGCAATGGCAGCAGCAAAAGATGCAGTTCAGTCGCTGCTTAGCGCCGATCGTGGGGTTTTAATTACCGAGAGATTTAATTAATGCTGGTATTAGGAGTAAAGCTGCTCTTTGCCCCCCTCTTTGTAATTGGTACCTATTTCATTCAAAGAAGATTTGGTGCACGTTGGGGCGGAATCTCAATGGCTGTCCCGTTCATTCTTGTACCCATTTTGGTAGTTATTTATCTCGAACATGGAAGTGAATTTCTTTATGATTCGATTGTAGGAACATACGCAGGACAAACCGCACTACTTTTCTTCATCGCAACTTATACCCGAATGTCGCCACGATTTAATTGGCCAATTTGTGTAATTACTTCGACAGCAGTATTTCTAATTGGAGTGGCAGTTCTAAGTCCGCTAATTAAGGATCTTTGGGCAGGTATTGCGATCTGGTTAATTGTTTGGACAGTTTCTATGAAGAGATTCGTTCACTACGATAGAAATGCCAAACTTCCGCCTGCTCCAAAGTGGGATATTTGGCTAAGGGTTGCTTCCGCCCTCCTTCTCATCTTCACTATTACTCAATTCGCCGAAAATCTTGGACCGCGTCTATCGGGAGCATTCGCTACTTATCCTGTGATGACTTCAATTATGTCCACATTTAATCACTACCG
>CAXNEU010000004.1:0-33935 GCA_964201705.1 Candidatus Planktophila sp.
CGAGCGCGTAACTTATTTTTAAGAACTCCAGGGCGACGAACGCCACGTAGATCGTTCTCTTCCAGAGCAAGTGGTGGATTCTGTTCGTGCTGAGTCAAGAGCCAAGCCTTTTCAGGTGAGATCGGCTCGTGAACTTCCACAAATTCTCCGTGCGGCATCATTACCAAACGACCTGTTTCGCGGCCGTGAAGGACAAGTTCGCGATCAGCGCGCTGAAGTGAGAGACATAGACGTTTGGTGATTACAAATGCGAGCGGTGGCAGAACAAAGATTCCGATACGCGAGAACCACATAATCTGATTAATTGTCAGATCAAAAGTGATAGCAATAATGTCGTTACCGCCGTTGATAAGTGCGACCAACATAAAAGTAAGAGACATAACGCCGAGTGCGGTGCGGTTTGGTGCATTTCGCGGACGATCAAGAATGTGGTGCTCTCGCTTATCTCCAGTAATCCAGCTTTCGATGAACGGATAGAGCGCCAATCCCGTAAAGAGAATGCCCGGAACAATTAAGCCCGGAATCAAGATATTCCAAGGGATGGTGTAGCCAAAGATATAACTCTCAAGCGGCGGCGCCATTCGCACCAGACCATCTAGCCAACCCATGTACCAATCGGGTTGTGAACCCGCAGAAATTTGTGCCGGTGTGTAAGGACCGTATAGCCAGATTGGGTTAATTGATGCGACTGCTCCCAAAAATGCAGTGACACCAAAGACAATAAAGAAGAAGCCTCCAGCTTTTGCCATGTAGACCGGCAATAGCGGATAACCAACAACATTCTTTTCAGTACGCCCTGGACCTGGATATTGAGTGTGCTTCTGGTACCAGACGAGCATTAAGTGCACTGTGATTAGCGCAAGGAATGCGCCAGGCAAAAGTAGAACGTGAACTGTGTAGATACGTGGGATAAATGCTTCACCCGGAAATGCTCCACCGAAGGCAAAGAATGCAAGGTAGGAACCAACTAAGGGGAGTGCTTGAATAATTGCTTCAGCGATACGGATACCGGTTCCAGAGAGCAAGTCATCAGGAAGCGAGTAACCCAAAAAGCCTTCAACGATTCCTAGAGTTAAAAGACCAACACCGATAATCCAGTTAAATTCACGAGGCTTGCGGAATGCACCAGTGAAGTAAACGCGCATTAAGTGGACAACAATTGCCGCCATAAAAATAAGGGCGGCCCAGTGGTGAATCTGGCGCATCAAGAGACCACCACGAATTTCAAATGAGATATCGAGGGTAGATGCATAGGCGGCAGACATCTCGAGTCCTTGGAGTGGTTCATAACTACCGTCATAGATAACTTCGCGCTGTGAAGGATCGAACCAGAAAGTTAAGAATGTTCCAGAAAGCAACAAGATAACAAATGAGTAAAGAGCAATTTCACCTAGGAGGAATGACCAGTGATCGGGAAAGACTTTCGTTAAGTTCTTCTTCATCCATTTGGCAGCGCCGGTTCTTTCATCAACGTAATTTGCTACGCTGCCTGCGATTCTTTCACGTGCTGTCATGATGAGCGCTCCCAGAAGCTAGGTCCTACAGGTTCATTAAATGGACTTTGTGCGACCAAGTATCCCTCGGAATCCACCTTTATCGCGAGTTGAGGCAAGGGGCGAGCAGATGGTCCGAATATGACTTTGGCCGCACGGGTCACATCAAATGTTGATTGGTGGCACGGACAGAGTAAATGTTTGGTTTGCTGTTCGTACAAGGCAACGGCGCATCCCATATGTGAACAGATCTTTGAGAAGGCGATGATGCCTTCGTGGGTCCAAGATAAACGTTCGGCATCTAGGTTAAATTCTTCAGGGCGCAAACGAATAAGCAGAACTGCATCTTTAGCGATATCTGAGAGTTTGCGATGGGCGCCGGGTGCGATCTCAGGAAGTGTTTGCGCAACCGCGCCAACTTCTAGATCCTCAGGACGAATTGGTCGATCACCAGGATCTGTTACTAAACGAGTACCGGCTTTCCAAGATGTCTTTGTTAACGAATCACCTGGAAGTGGGCCAAGATCGCGGAGCAAAATAAGTGGCGAAAGTCCGGCCAGTCCGAGTGAGAGTCCGAGGGATCGTTTAATAAGTGAGCGACGACCTAAACCTGCAGCGGCAGCGCCTTCTTTTGCAGTCCGAACAAAATCAGCGCGGTCTTCATCAGGTGAACGAAATTCGTGTCGCTGAATAACTACCTCTTCATCGGGCATCAAAGTTTTAGCCCAGTGAATTGCTCCCATTCCAATAAAAAATAGCGAAGCAGCCATACCAAGACCGAGGAAGAGCTGGTGTGCATTGGTATTTCCTAGGACAGGAAAGAATATAAATACATCTTGTGGGATGAAAATGTATGCACCAATTAAAGTAATTGTGCCTAGCGAAGAAAGTAGAAAGAGAATAGCAACTTGGCGCTCAGCCTTTTTAGCCGCCTTTGGATCAGTATCTGCGCGGCGATGAACGTGTGCTGGGAGTCCGGGATCTTTTATCGCTTCAATTTCATTAGACATAATTTATCTATCTCGCCTTCATCGCTAGCCAGACCGCAACGCCCACGAGCATGCCAAGTCCAAGAGTCCAAACCAAAAGTCCTTCAGTAACGGGGCCAACGCGACCGAGTGCTGCTCCACCTAACTGTGGTTCATTTTCTGCTGCTTTAATCCATTTGATAATTGACAACTTCTCTTCTGGTGTAATTGTTTTATCTGAAAAAACCGGCATCGATTGTGGACCGGTGACCATCGCTTCGTAAATATGGCGAGGAGTTACGCCCATAACGGTAGGTGCGTACTTACCTTGAGTAAGTGCACCACCTTGGCCGGCAAAGTTATGGCACATTGCACAATTTGTACGGAAGAGTTCACCGCCTTCAGCAGTTGATCCATCTCGTTCGTAATTCAAGTGTTCTTCGCCAGGAATTCCTGGACCAGGTGCAAGGGATGAAACGTATGCAGCGAGTGCTTCTACTTGCTTCTCGTTATAAACCGGATCTTTTCTAGCGATCTGTTGGCTCATATCTGCAACTGGCATACGACCTGTTGCCACTTGGAAATCAACTGATGCCGCGCCAACACCGATCAGAGATGGCGCGATTGCAGCACCTTCGGCATTTAGTCCGTGGCAAGAAGAACAGCCCTTTAGAAAGATGCGCTGTCCTTCATCGATTAGCGCACTTTTTTCAGCCGCGGTAAGCGGAGAACCGGTTGAAGCACCTGCGACAGAGAAAGTTGTTCCTATCGAAAATAAAGCCAGAACCAAAAGAAGTGGCGCAACCGCACGGTGTCTGCGAAATCTGGAGATACGCTTCAAGATATTTTTTTCCGTTTCCTCTTTGTAGGTTCTTACTTAATTAAATAAATCGCCGAGAAGAGTGCAATCCACACAACATCGACGAAGTGCCAGTAATAAGAAACCACAATTGCTGTGGTTGCTTGGTTATGGGTAAAGCGTCGCGCCTTAGAAACACGTACCATCACAATCAAAAATGCAATCAAGCCACCGGTTACGTGAAGTCCGTGGAAGCCAGTTGTCATATAGAAAACGGAGCCGTAAGCATCTGAAGAGAGAGTTACTCCCTCCATTACCAAGTGGGCATACTCATAAATTTGACCTGCGATAAAGAAAGCACCCATTAAGAAAGTAAGAGAAAACCACTCGCGCATTCCCCAAGACTTGATATTTAAAAGTGATCCGGTGCGCTTGGCTTGGAAACGCTCTGCTGCGAACACTCCGAATTGGCAAGTTACAGATGAGAGAACTAAAACAGTGGTGTTAAGGGCTGCAAAAGGAATATTTAGAACCTCAGTTGTTTCCAACCAAATCTCCGGACCTTGAACGGCGCGAGTCGTGAAATACATTGCAAAGAGTGCGGCAAAAAACATCAACTCACTTGAGAGCCAGACAATAGTTCCGACCGCCACCAGGTTGGGACGGTTGATCTTGTGGGGCGTTGCAAGCGTTGAGCTGGTCATGGGGCAAGTATCCCTGAAAGTGAGCCCACCTTTCTATTTAGCAGACGAGTTCTGGCCCTTAAATTGGCCTGTTTTAGGTGAAACGGGTCACGCTCTTTTCCTATAGAAATGGGGGCGATTTGGGTCTGGTCATTGATTAGACTTGCCAAATGTCCACACCCCGCAAGCCAATAATCATCGTTTATTCCGATGATTCTTCAGTGCGCTCTGCAGTTGTCGCGGCCCTCGGAAAGCGCGTCGCAGATGATCTGCCAGAACATCAGATTGAAGAGTTTGCAACAGCTCCAGCCCTTCGCGCATTTGTGGATCGCAAAAGAGTCTCTGGCGGGCCGAGTGCAGATTTATTTATCCTTGATGGAGAAGCGGTGCCAGAAGGCGGAATGGGCGTTGCCCGCCAGCTCAAGGATGAAGTCTTTAACTGCCCACCGGTTCTCTTGATTACCGGACGACGAGAAGATGCCTGGCTTGCCGCCTGGTCTCGCGCCGAAGCAAGTGTTATCCACCCGATTGATCCATTTACTTTGGCCAACACAGTTGCAGATTTGCTGCGTACAAATTCGCCAGCCGCAATCGGCTAACTAAAGGTTTAAAAATGAGCTCTATAGATTGGGCTTCATCCATCGCCAAGATGGAGAACGGTCTAGATCTTTTGCCCCAAGAAGCACAAGATTTGATGCGTGAAGTATTAGAAGATCGCGCCGATAAAGAAATTTTAAAGCACTTTTTACTTACGCTAAAAAATAAAGGTGAAACCGCTGAAGAAGTCGGTGCACTCGTAACGCAAATGTACGAACACTGCGCACCAATAACCATTGCTCAACGCGCTGTCGACACAGTTGGCACTGGGGGAGATGGCGCAAATACGATAAATATTTCAACCACCGCTGCAATTATCGCTGCGGCTGCAGGATCGCGAGTTGTAAAACATGGTAACCGAGCAGCATCTTCTAAATCTGGAGCCGGGGATTTGTTGGAAGCGCTGGGGGTTGCGATAAATCTTGATGGGGCCAAAGTCGCCAAAACTGTTGCAGAATTGGGCATTGGTTTCTGTTTTGCTCCTGTCTTTCACCCAGCAATGCGTTTTGCGGCTGCTGCTCGCAAAGAGCTAGCTACCGCCACCGTATTCAATATTTTGGGTCCACTGGCAAACCCGGCTCGGCCAAAGGCAGCGGCGATAGGCGTTGCAAACGAGCGAATGCATCTGGTTATGGCGCAAGTATTGGCAGATCGCGGCGTCGAAGGTTTTGTTTTTCGCGGCGATGATGGACTCGATGAGATAACTCTTGCCACAACTACTTCAGTATTGACCATCGGCGGCGGCGAAATCTCTAGCGATCGTATTGATGCCAAAGATTTTGGTTTAGCAAACGCGCCAATTTCAGCACTCGTCGGGGGAGATGCCAGCGAGAACGCCCGAATCACTAAAGCTATTTTCGCTGGTGAAAAAGGGGCACCGCGTGATGCCGTATTACTAAATGCCGCAGCTGCGATCGCCGCATTCGACGGCCAAGTTGGTAAATCTATACACGAGCGAATTTCTGCCTCGCTGATCAAGGCTTCAGCTGCCGTTGATTCTGGGGCTGCAACAAATCTATTAACTAGATGGGTAACGATTAGTCAGGAATTAGCGAAAAGCTAATCGATTGGTCGACGCGGGCGCTTTCTCTTAAATTTCATTAACTCTTCCAAAGTTGTCACATTGTGTGAACCCAGCCTTTCAAATATTCCATGTAAGACATCGACGGTGGCACGAGCATCATCTAAGGCGCGATGGTTAGGCGATGTTGGCGAACCAAAGAACGGGGCCAAGGTCGATAACTTGCAATTTGGAACTTCATCGCGATCTAAAACATAACGAGCGATACGAGCAGTGTCGATTACCGCATATTCGGGCCAGATGTATGAATGTGCATCCGCCGCGGCTTTCATAAAACTCATATCAAAGGGAGCGTTGTGTGCCACCAGAACTGTTTCATGCACTGGTCCGAGAAAATCTATAAAGGTAGGGAGTATGTGATCAATCTCTGGAGCATCAATCAACATTGCATCGGTGATTCCTGTAAGTGAAGTGATGAAGTCAGAGAGATAGTGACCAGGATTTACAAAGCTTTGAAACTCACCGATTATTTCCCCGCCCAAGACTTTAACAGCGCCAATTTCGGTAACCGCCGCACCAGTTGAAGGAGCAGCACCAGAAGTTTCTAAATCGAATACGACAAAGGGCACATCGATCAATAAACGCGAACCACCTGTCATAAATGTAAGGCTAATGCATGGCTATGACAGTGACTCCTTAGTACGCTAAAGATATGACGGTAATAGGCGCCCCCGATGGTTTAATCAATGATTGGTCTGCAATTGGTTCTGGATCAAATAAAGAAATCGGCGTTTTATTAGTGCACGGATTCACCGGGTCTCCATCTTCGATGCGCCCTTGGGCAGAATATTTAAATCAGAGAGGTTACACAGTTCGCGTGCCGCTGCTTCCTGGCCACGGTACAAAGCCCGAAGATCTAAATGCAGTCAAGTGGCAACAATGGCCCGAGAAAGTTGAAGCAGAGATTTCTGAACTTTTCAAAACTTGCCAAAAAGTATTTATATGTGGATTATCAATGGGTGGCGGGACTACTTTGTATATCGCCTCAAAATCTTCCCACAAACTCTCTGGAATCATTCTTGTTAATCCAATGATCCACGTCGCTTTGGTGGGACCAAAACTGGCCTACTTCTTGTCGCGTTTTCAAAAATTTCGTAAATCTGTTGGTGATGACATTAAGCGTCCAGGCGTGACTGAATGGGGATATGACGCTCTGCCGACCCGAGGCATTTATCAATTACTGCTGATGCTCAAATACACCAGAGAACGCCTTCATGATGTGAGCGTGCCTATGCAACTCTTTCATAGCGTTGATGATCACACGTTGCCGGTTTCGAATACTGAAATCATTATGAAGGGGGTGGGTTCAAGGATCAAGCAGCGAATTGAGCTGACCAATAGTTTTCACGTGGCAACACTTGATTACGATGCCGAGGTTATCTTTGAAAACTCTAGAATCTTTATCGAGAGCCATTCGGCTTAACTGGGTTGCCTGGTCTCTCTAACTTTATTCTGCCAGCGTTGCCTTAACCATCTGGTGAAGCAACTTTTCATCAATTTGCCAATCACTCGGTATCTGAATCGTCTTTTTATTTACTTTAAATCCTTCAAGTTTTGGGCGAAACTTTTCTAAAACATCGCTGCTCCACGGAGCAATCAGCAAGTAACCCTTAGTCGCGGAAATCCCAAAAACATATCTGGCCCCGTCGCGAAGCATCGGTTGGTTCCAGGCTATAACGAGTTCCAACTTCGGATACTTGCTCTGAATTATCTTCATAATCCCACGAACAGTCTTGGCCTGTTGAGGTGTAATTGACTTGAAATATTCAGCAGTTGTTGCAAATCGTTGCGCCGAGGTGGAGCCGCGGGAGTACATAACTAGCGCATTCGCGTGGGCCTGAGAAAAACCATAATTCTCACGCAGGTGTGCAATTTGTTCTGGGTACTTCTTACCATCCAACTTTGCCATCACAGCAAACCAAAATTTCATCTTCTCGCCATACCTTTTTTCTATGGCAGGAAAGTACGCCTCTCGACTGGGATATTTAGGCGCCATGCTTCTTATTCCTTATTTCGTCTATCTCGAATATTTAGAAGGACGGCATATGCCAAAAAGAGAAAGGCCGATGCGGGATAATAAATCATTGGGACAATTATGAGGATCGCAGCAACAATTTTCATCTTTGGAGTTAGGCGATCCCATTCTCCAAGAATTCCCGAGCGTGGTTTCTTTTCCACCAACGGCCTCCCTAATCCTTAGATATACGTACTATTCCCGAAGTGTAATACGAAAATAAGCAACCATACGTGAAACTTTGTTAACGGAAATGACAAAGCCTCTATAGCGCAAAGAGGATGTAAGCCGTCTCTTAGATCGCGATTACTTGAAAAAAGCAAGGTTTTGATCTACATTTCCTAAACTTCAAAAAGTGCTAGGACCATTGGTTTTAAGAAATCGGATGCCATCTCTGGCGGATAGGAATCCAGCAAATGCAAAGGTCTCAATTCGCGCTTCTTGATCTTGAGGGGCAGAAGGAACACGTCTTAGATTTGGCTCGCAGTGTGCTTTATGAGTACCCGTTTGAAATCAACTCGGTCGAGATAATTAATTTTGAATTCAACGCTACTTTTAAAGTGGTTACAAAGAAGAATGAGATGTTCGCGCTTCGGATTAACGTTAATTCCGACCGAACTTACGAAAATCTTCTAGGCGAGATTGCCTTTGTTAGCTTCCTCAATGATAAACAGGCAGTTAATCTGCCGAAGCCGATCGCATCCAAGAAAGGCGAATTCGCTCTTACCGTTGCCTCTGCTCTCTTAGAACGGGATTTAAGCGTCGCGCTGTATTCGTGGTTGGAGGGGGAAGAGCTAGGAGATGAACCAAGTGAAGACGCGTTAAGAAAACTTGGTGCAGCAATGGCAGCGATGCATCTAGCAACCTCCAACTTCGCTCTGCCCGATAACGCGAAATTACCGCTATTGAAGGATTTCTTGTGGCAAACACAGGACGTAATCTTTGCTCCTGGCAGCCCACTGTCAAAAGAAGACATTGAACTGCTAACCAAGGCTAAGAACGAGATCGAAGAAATAATCGAAGATCTTTATTCGGGAAGCAAGGCAATCGCGATTCACGCAGACCTCCATGGCGCAAATGTATTTACCCACGGAGATCAAATCTATATCTTTGATTTCGATGATTCTGGTTTTGGTTTACCGATCCAGGATTTGGCTACAGCCCTTTACTACTTGGATACCCCAGAGCAGGACGCCGAACTATTAGCTGGCTATCAGTCTGTTTCTGAACTTCCAAGGCATGACAAACATCAATTAGATGGGCTTCTACTGCAACGGAGAATTATCCTGCTGAATTACTTATATGAGACTACGAATCAAGAGCACCGAGATATGGCGCCGGATTACCTTGTAGAAACGTTGCGCCGTGTGAGGGTTTTTCTAGATCAGAAATAAAACTACGTGGACGATACTGGGATCGAACCAGTGACCCCCACAATTAGACATATCTTAGGTACAGACATCATTTACTTTACTGCCAAAGACCCGTTATTTTGAGCCATGAAATTTCGCGCCGCCGCCGTGGCACTAGCGCTTTGCGCGCCGACATTTACCCAATCCGCTAACGCCTCATATAACGGCGTGATTGATTATTCAAATACGCGAATCGTTCCAATCTTTAGAGATGTAAATCAGGATTATCCTTCCTGGTCTGGCTACGTGTATTCACCAAGGATAATTTTCACAGCTGGCCACAGCGAGTTAACGGTCAAAGAGAATGGCGAACGAATTGACCTTTCTGGGCTCCCCGCCTTTGTGGGATTACCAAACTCAAAATCTAGTAAAGATTCGAAGAAAGTGCCGGTAGTTAAAAGGTACCTATCCACCTCTATGCGCTATGAAGGTGGAACTATGGGAGATTTTGCAATTTATGTACTTGGCGAAGATATCGGAGACTTTAAACCGGCGAAGTTAGGCACCCTAGAGATTCAAAAGGAATTGGAGGCCGAACGCGCCTTTGTTGAGATAACTGGTTACGGCGAATATAGAGATCGTTGCAAAGACGGTGATCAACTTCCTTGTTCAGCCGAGCAACCGGCAACATCTCAAGAGCCTCGTAAACTAAAAGTTCAAGTGCGTCAATATGATGATTTTCTAGGTCTCGTGGGTTATGAACGCCCTCAAGTGAAGGGAAATCTGCTTACATGGGGTGGCGGAAAAATCAGCCCTTGTGGTGGAGACTCCGGTGGTTCGGTAACAACTACATATAAAGGTGAAGAAATTTATTTATCAGTAACACCAAATGGAATGAACGGTTATGCCTGTGGTGCGGCTGGTTATTACGATGGAAGAGGTGGAATTGGATATGCCTCACCAATACAAGATCATTTAGATATCTTGAAAGAAGCCGAAGATTTCGTTGCCGCAGCACTTGCAAAGGAAGCGATCGAGAAAGAGAAAGTAAAGCCCACGCCAACGCCTTCACCTTCAGTATCCCCAACACCTGTAGCCAAACCAGTCAAAGTGACTAAGAAGACAACGATCACCTGCGTTAAGGGCAAAATAGGAAAGAACGTAACTGGGGTGAATCCAAAGTGCCCAAAGGGGTACAAGAAAGTGACAATCCGAAATTGAACCTTTCGCTCACGCTATGAGCGATAAATAAGTGGACGATACTGGGATCGAACCAGTGACCCCCACAATGTCAATGTGGTGCTCTACCGCTGAGCCAATCGTCCGGGTCTAACTATTTTCGGTATGTATTAAGTTATTGAGAAAGTATAGCCGAGCGATTTAACGCCCGAAATCATCCTCAATGCGCTCGATATCGTCTTCACCGAAGTAGGTTCCGGTCTGAACTTCTATGAAGATCACATCGTTACTGCCGATATTTTCTATACGGTGCAAATCGCCGATTTCTATATCGATCGAATCGCCCGCTCCCATTTCAAAGGAGTCACCATTTAGAGTGATTCGAGCATCACCTTGAACGATGAACCAATGCTCAGCACGTTTTTCATGGCGCTGATAGGAAAGACGTTTACCTGGATTTACCCAGATGCTCTTTACTTTATGCGCGTTACCTTCAGCCAAGATTTCATAACGCCCCCACGGACGTTGTGATTCATCTTCTGCCATCTGCATCTCCTGATCGACTTTGATCACTTACTACTTTGAGGTCGGAACGGGATTTGAACCCGTGTAGAGGGATTTGCAGTCCCTTGCCTCGCCTCTCGGCCATCCGACCAAACTCTTTACTTCTGTACTTCTGTTCTTATAGAGAAACCGCCACCTGAAAAATTAATTCCAAAGCGGCGGTTAATCCGAGCGGACGACGGGGTTCGAACCCGCGACCTGAACCTTGGCAAGGTTCCGCGCTACCAGCTGCGCTACGTCCGCATTTCGTGCGTGGGCAAATCTATCGCAGCAAGGGGCTAACCGCCAAAGCGAGAACTTTCACCGTAGCGTTACGCCCATGGAACTGCGTGAGGACTGCTTTTGGATGGGGGGTAGGTTTGCGCATTCGTTAATGGAAGTCAGCGATGACTTATCTCGCTTAGACGATGGCAACTTCTGGGCGGTCAGTATTTCTTACGAAGGGCAAATACGGCTCGCAAGGTTTGCTGAGGAATTTGATTCACCTTTTCCTTTTGATTCCTCTAACTGGAATGAAAGATTAAATAAGTGGGGATCATCTTTAAACGAAATTGAGTACTGCGAATATGTAGAAGAGATTCGCCAAGCGATAGCGAGTGGTTGGGTCTACCAAGTGAACGCCTGTCGAGTTTTGAATGCTGATTTTTTAGGCGAGGAAATTGCATCGCTCTTTTCTAAGATTCTGCAAGAGAACCCTGCACCGTATGCGTCATATCTCTCGCTTCCGGGAATTCAAATCGCTTCCGCATCACCAGAACTCTTCTTGCGACGCAGAGGTAAACAATTGATTACCTCACCAATAAAAGGCACGCAAGAGCTTCGTGAGCAAGGCTTTGGAAATAAAGATCAGAGCGAGAATGTGATGATCGTTGATTTGATGCGAAATGACCTTGGGCAAATATGTGAGCCCGGAAGCGTTGAAGTGGCAGAACTCTTGCGCAGTGAAGAGCATCCAGGTTTGCGACATTTAGTTTCGGATGTGGTTGGCACGCTAAAGAAAGATTTAAGGTGGTCCGAAATTTTAAATTCGCTCTTGCCAGCTGGGTCAATCAGCGGAGCGCCGAAGAGTTCTGCGCTAAAAGTAATTTCTCAATTTGAGCCTGTACCACGTGGACCGTACTGTGGAATTTTAGGTTGGATAAAGGGAGATAACGCCGAACTTTCAGTTGCTATTCGCACATTCTGGAATACTAAAGATGGTCAGTTGAGGTTTGGAACTGGTGCAGGAATCACCTGGGGAAGCGAGCCGAGTGCAGAATGGGAAGAAACACAATTAAAGGCGCGTAAGTTGATCTCACTTGCTGGGGGTGTTCTCTGATGAAGATCTGGTTTAACGATCGCTTAGTTGAGGCTAACTCGATTGGAATTGCTCCAGGTGGATGGCCCGATGGTGAAGGAATTTTCGAAACCATTAAGACCGAAAATGGAGAAGTCTTCGAGTTAGGTCGACATATGCGTCGAGCAGTTGATGCGGCAGAGAAGAAAGGTATTTCCCTGCCTAATGAAGATCAGATCAGAAGCGCAATTTTGGAATTGTTAACCCTTGAGTCGCACCCAATCGGACGACTACGTTTGCTCTTTTCTGACGGTCGGTTTGTGGCAGTCCACCAACGGTATGAGGAGATAACCCAGCCGGCAAAGTTGACTGTTATTGCAGAACCATCTGACGCTGATTCGATATCTATAAAGACTTTTCCCTACCAACATCGACTTGATTTGTTGGCGAAAGCACAAGCAATAGGTTTTGATGAAATCATCTGTGTTAACGAAAGTATTGAAATTACTGAAGGTGCGGTCTCGAATTTCCTCTTCCGTATTGATGGGAAATGGGTTACAACCCCACTATCTTCCGGAGTTCTGCCAGGAGTACAGCGGGGGATAGTTATTGAGCGATGTGGAATTGAAGTGCGTCTAATTGATAGATCAGATTTAGCGAAGGTCGATGCGGCATTTGTAATATCAAGTTTGAAAATTGCGCTCTCTGTCAGCGAAATAGATGGTCGGCGAATGGAAATAGATGGAGATTGCGCAGCGCTGGAAGCAGATATACGGGCAAAGACGTTAAGGCATTCGGTAGGCTAGGCACATGTCACAAATTTCGATCACCATAGACGGCGCGAAAACCAGCGTCGAAAGTGATGCTCGCCCGACCCAGATATTTGCTGACCGTAAAGAGATCATCGTTTGCAAAGTAAATGGAGTCCTAAAAGATCTCTGGACCGAACTCGTTGACGGTGATGCAGTAGACGCGATCGCAATTTCCTCGCCCGAAGGATTATCTGTGCTGCGCCACTCAACTGCGCACGTTATGGCGCAAGCGGTGCAACAAGTCTTCGCGCAGACTCGTCTCGGAATTGGTCCACCAATTACCGATGGTTTCTATTACGACTTCGATCCGGAGCGACCATTTAATCCAGAAGATCTGGAAAAAATTGAGAGCGCGATGCGCAAGATCGTAAAAGATGGACAGAGATTTCGGCGCCGCGTAACCACTGAAGCAGATGCCCTGAAGGAACTTGCGCACGAGACATATAAATGCGAATTAATTGGTTTGAAGTCTGGGGCCAGCGATGAGGCAAGCGTTGAGGTCGGTGGCACCGAGTTAACAATTTATGACAATCTAGGCCGCGATGGTCAACCAGTTTGGTCAGATCTCTGTCGCGGACCACATTTGCCTTCAACCAAACACATTCCTGCATTTAAATTAATGCGCAGTGCTGCTGCGTATTGGCGTGGCTCTGAAAAGAATCCGATGTTGCAACGTATTTACGGAACGGCTTGGCCATCACAAGAAGAGTTGACTGCGTATTTGGATTTACTCGCAGAAGCTGAAAAACGCGATCATCGTCGCCTCGGAACAGAATTAGATCTTTTCTCATTTCCTGAAGAGATCGGATCTGGTCTTGCGGTGTTTCACCCTAAAGGTGGAATTGTTCGCAGAGCAATGGAAGATTATTCACGAAAGCGCCACGAAGATGAAGGCTATGAATTCGTTTACTCACCACATCTAACAAAAGCAGCGCTCTTTGAAAAATCAGGCCATCTGCAGTGGTACTCCGAAGGTATGTATCCACCGATGATTATGGATGAAGAGCTCCATGCGGATGGAACGATTAAGCGAGCCGGCCAGCAGTACTACATGAAGCCGATGAACTGCCCTTTCCACAATTTGATTTTTGCATCTCGCGGACGTTCATACCGCGAACTTCCGCTTCGCCTCTTTGAATTTGGAACCGTCTATCGTTACGAAAAATCAGGCGTTATTCACGGCTTAACTCGCGCCCGTGGTTTCACCCAAGATGATGCGCATATCTATTGCACCAAAGAGCAGATGGTGGACGAACTCGATTCGCTCTTAACCTTCGTTCTCAATTTGCTCCGTGATTATGGTTTAGAAGATTTCTATCTAGAACTTTCTACGCGAAACCCAGAAAAGTCGGTCGGCGAAGATGCTGATTGGGCGGAGGCAACTGAAGCCCTTCGCAAGGCAGCACTTGCCCAAAAGTTAGAGCTAGTACTCGATGAAGGCGGCGCCGCTTTTTACGGACCTAAGATTTCTGTACAAGCTAAAGATGCGATCGGTCGCACGTGGCAGATGTCAACCATCCAAGTTGATTTCCAACTTCCGCAACGCTTTGCACTTGAATATTCAGCAACTGATGGAACCCGTCAGCGCCCCGTGATGATTCACCGTGCACTCTTTGGTTCAATTGAAAGATTCTTTGGTGTTTTAACTGAGCATTATGCAGGAGCTTTCCCGCCCTGGCTTGCACCTGTACAAGTCACCGCTATTCCAGTGGCCGAAGCCTTCGCAGATTATCTATCTGGTGTTGTAAAAGAGTTTAGATCTGCGGGAATTCGGATTGATCTTGATACGTCCGATGATCGAATGCAGAAGAAGATTCGCAATGCTCAAATGCAGAAAGTGCCCTACATGTTGATCGCTGGTGAAGAAGATCAAATGGCCGGAAAAGTTTCGATTCGCTATCGCAGCGGAGAGCAGAAGAATGGAATCGCTGTCGCCGATGCGATCGCTGAAATTCAAAGCGCTATCAGCGATCGCAAACAGGTTTAACAATGGTGGAGCAAATCCCCGGAATGCCAGATCGTTGGGCACGTCTGTGGGCTCCGCACCGTATGGAGTATCTGAAAGGTGAGAACCGACCACTTTCTAAAAATGGGGTTGAGTGTCCTTTCTGCCGAATCCCGACTCTTAGCGATGAAGAAGGATTAATTGTCGCGCGCGGTGAAAGCGCATTTGTGGTTATGAATTTGTATCCATATAACGCCGGACATTTATTGGTTTGCGCCAACCGCCATGTCGCGGATCTAACTGATCTCACAAAAGCGGAAAGAGATGAGATCACTGATCTAACTGCGCACGCGATGATCACGCTGCGAAAAGTTTCGGCCCCCTCGGGATTTAATTTGGGTATGAATCAAGGGGCAATTTCGGGTGCTGGTGTTGCCGAACATATTCATCAGCACGTGGTGCCACGGTGGTCAGGGGATGCAAACTTTATGCCGTTGATTGGTCAAACCAAAGTTATGCCGGTGCTTTTATCTCAAACTCGTGATGAGCTTGCCGCCGCTTGGTAATTTTTTAAAGCTGAGCTATAAAACTCTTTACAACATCGATTCCAAGGCCATTTGATATAACAATTGGAATCGCTGGAAAGAGAAGACCGGCGGCAAAGGCGTTCTCTCCGGCCCCTGCTATTTCTTCCAAATATTCCTCGCGAAATTCCGCAACCAACTCTTGATGTTCAGCCTCACTCGAGGATGTTGTCGCAGGCTCAGTGCTGTAGTCAATTATCTGCAAATCAGTCAAAGAAATTAACGCGATTGGGTTTCCGGTTTCAGAATGCAGAACTAAATAGGGCGTTACTAATTGATCAAAGACGCGATTAGCCAACATAATTGCATCTTCAAAGTCGGCGTCAGATCCATCTAATTCGTTTACAACAACTAAACGTGGTAATTGAAAATCAGTCAGCGCTTGCCATTGATCGATGGTCTTCTGGTCAATTCCGGCAGCGGGATTTATTGCAAAAATAGCGAGGTCAGATTCGGCGACAATTTCGGTGGCAAGTTGCGCACCAAAGAGATTGGCTATCGCCTGCGGCCGGGCAGATACGTGGCCGTATATATGGATGCGTTTAAGAGAACTCACAGGCGTCAGAATAGGTGAATTTCTACCCTTGAGCCTACGATGGTGGTGATGTTAAGCGCTTATTTAAAGCCCGCCGTAACCCGCGCCATCAATCCAATCGCGCGTGGTGCCCTTCGCATTGGTTTAACTCCAAATGCGGTTACTTTTGTAGGTGCGCTTGGTTTAGTTTCGAGCGCTCTCTATTTTTATCCCCGTCAAGAATTTTTCGCGGGTACCTTACTTATCTCTTTTTTCGCACTTAGTGATCTTTTTGATGGCGCAATGGCGCGCATTTCCCAAAGTGGAGCCAGTAAATGGGGTGGATTTCTCGACTCCACAATTGATCGAATTACAGATTCGGCAATTTTGATCGGACTGATTCTTGCATTAATTGACACTAGTGATCCTTTAGCACCGGTGGCCCTGGGTGCTCTTGTCGCAGGAACCTTAGTTCCATATATACGAGCCAAAGCGGAATCATTGGGAATTGAGTGCACTGGCGGAATTGCTGAACGCACCGAAAGGCTGATCATCGCTTTAACTGCGATCGGGTTCGAAGGTCTAGGGATTCCTTATGCACTCGCTATTGGCGTTTGGACTCTCTTTGCCCTCGCCGCGGTGACGGCTGTTCAAAGAATCTTGATCGTTAAGGCGGCGTTGTAAAGTAATGAACTTTGATTTTCTAGTTGCAACTGCCTATTTCACAGGTTGGAAATTGGTCAGGTCACTGCCAGAGAAATTTGCATACTCTGCTTTCGAGAAAATGGGTGTAATTGCGCTGCGTCGCAACGGCGCTCGTATGAAGAGATTACGGAGTAATTTGCATCGAGTATCACCGGAAAGCGATGCGGCGGCGATGGATAAACTTATGTCTCTCGCAGTCTCGTCTTATATGCGTTACTGGTGTGACACTTTTCGCTCATCTGACTGGTCTAAGGAGCGGATTTTAAGGACCGTAACAGTTACACGGGAAGAGTTATTGACTGGTCCAATGAGAGATGGACGTGGCGTAGTTGTTGCGCTTCCGCATTCTGGAAATTGGGACCACGCCGGCGCATATTTTTGCGCGATGGGTTTTCCGTTAGTGACCGTGGTCGAAAAACTAAAACCAGAAGCGCTCTTTAAAAAATTTCTTGAGTACCGCCAGAACATGGGTATGGAAGTTCTATCCACGGAAAGTAGGTCAATGGCAACTTTGATGCAGCGGGCGCGCGAAGGAGCACTCATAGCTCTGGTCTCTGACCGTGACTTATCGCGCAGTGGTGTGAATGTCGATTTCTTTGGGTATCCAGCGCGTATGCCAGTTGGTGCCGCATTGCTTGCAGTACGCACTGATATTCCACTGATTACCGCTCAAGTTTCCTATTTACAAAGTGGAATTCATATTGAATTCAATAGCGTAGCGATTCCAACTGAAGGAACCGAAACTGAACGTGTTTCGCAGGTTGTGCAGAAGTGTGCCGATTACTTCGCAGCAGGTATCGCAAAAACTCCGCAAGATTGGCATATGTTGCAACGAATTTGGGTTGATGGAGATTTCCAGGAGCGCACCGAATGACCTTAAAGAAATTGCGAATTGGATTGGTCTGCCCATATGGATGGGATACACCTGGTGGAGTACAAAATCACGTGCGAGATCTTGCCGAATATCTAATTGCGAAGGGTCATTATGTTTCGGTGCTTGCACCAGTAATTGACGAAGAGGCGATTCCTAATTATGTGACCAGCGCTGGTAAACCGATATCAATTCCATATAACGGAGCAGTGGCGCGCGTTCTTTTTGGGCCGATCGCTTTCGCGCGAGTTAGACAATGGATTTCAAATGGCAAGTTCGATCTCTTACATTTGCATGAACCGGCGATCCCATCAATTTCACTTCTTGCATGTTGGGCGGCGGAAGGGCCGTTAGTCGGTACCTTCCATGCTGCAGCCAAACGCCAGAAGGCGATCTTTGCGATCGGGCCAATTTTGGAGCCAGTAATCGAGAAACTAACCGCAAGAATTGCAGTTAGCGAAGCGGCGCGCTCGACTCTCACCGAACATTTAGAGACTGATGCAGTAGTTGTGCCAAATGGAATATATGCAGATCGTTACCGCGATGGTGAAGTTCGTCCGCAATGGAGTGGAAATACTCTTGGATTTATCGGCCGCTATGAAGAGCCGCGCAAGGGTTTATCGGTGTTACTGGATGCTCTGCCAATAATTGCGCGCTTTGCACCCGATGTCAGAGTCCTGGTTGCTGGTCCGGGCGACAGTAAAGAAGTGCAAGATCAGATTGATCCGAAATTGCGTCATCGTTTCGAATTCTTAGGACGCATTAGCGAGAAAGAGAAGGCAGATTTTTTATCTTCGGTTGCTTTATACATTGCGCCAAATACTGGTGGAGAATCTTTCGGAATCATTCTCGCTGAAGCGCTGGCTGGGGGAGCAGCGGTTGTTGCAAGTGACATACCTGCTTTTGATTCATTGTTAGGTAACGGAGAATATGGAGCGCTCTTTCAATCAGAGAATCCACAAGATCTAGCGAAGGTAGTAATTGATTTACTTCGGGAAGATGAAAAGCGACGCGCCCTTGCGCAAAGAGGAAAGGCCTACGCCCAGCGCTTTGATTGGGATGTTGTCGCCGAAGATATCTTTTCGATTTATGAAATGGCTTTGGTCGGCAGTGATGGTGTTACCTTATCTTCGGAAAATCGAGCGTGGAATCGCTTCTTGGGTAGGGAAGGAAATTAAATGGAGAAATATTTCCTGTTTGCGCTACTCGCGATCTTTGCGCTTTGGTACCTTTCATATTCTGCGACGCGTTTAGATCGCTTACATCACCGCGTAGAAACAAGTTGGGCCAATCTTGACGGTTTACTGCAGCGTCGTGCTGCGGTCGCTTTAGAAATTGCAAAGAGCGAGTTAGCTGATCCTGCTTCATCACTTTTGCTCACCGCTGCTGCGCATCAAGCCAGAGATGCGCAGATGCAGACTCGTTCACAAGCAGAAAGTGGTCTGTCAGGCGCCCTTGGTTTGCTTCTAAATGATGGCCACCTAGTAGCTGGATTTATCGAGAAAGACCTGCTGCGTGAATTATCCGAGTTAACCGACAAGATTCGAGTTGCTATCTCCCTTCACGTTGATGCAGTGACTCGCACGCAGATGGTTCGGCAAAAACCTGTCTTTAAAATCTTTCGTCTAGCCGGCACCGCGCCACTGCCGGTCACGTATGAGTTTGAAGCAGATGTTCTTTAAAAAATTTCTTAAAGGCGCAGTAGGTCTTGCCTCGATCGCAATCGTTTTGGCGGCAATCGTGACTTTTCTGCCCAACGGAAAAGTCGCATCTCTCTTGCCGATGGATAAGAAGATTGAACCAGCTAATTCACTTAGCGGACGTGTCGGTAGCGATGGTCCTATTTTGGTAGTCAAGATTGATGACACCGCACAAGCACATCCGCAAGCAGGATTAGAAGATGCTGACATCGTTTATATTGAACAAGTCGAAGGTGGACTTACGCGCTTAGCAGCAGTTTTTAGTTCCAAAATCCCCCAGGAGATTGGCCCAGTACGCAGCGCGCGAATTTCTGACCTTGAGATTCTCGAACAATTCGGAAGAGTTGCATTTGCCTACAGCGGTGCGCAATCCAAATTACTGCCTGTGATTGCTGCGGCGAATTTAGAGAACCTAGGAGCGCAGCGACAATCTCCGATTATATATGCCACTGACCCATTGCGCAGACAGCCATTTGCGATGATGCTGCAGGCCCAGAAGTTAATGGCGAACGTCGCTAAGGCTCAATTACCGGTGGCAATTTCTAAACCGATTGGTTGGAGCTTTGGAGAGAAACCGGAAACAGGGACAGCAATCTCTTCAGTAAAGGTCTTCTGGCCAGCGAATTCTTACGGCGCGACTTGGTCTGCGAAAGAAAAACGCTGGTTACTTTCTCTAGGAGATAAACCAAACTTATCTTCTTCGGGATTGCATCTCGGGCCGACGACATTTGTAATTCAATTGGTTTCGATCACGGATTCGATCTATCGTGACAAGGTCGGAGGAGTAACGCCATATTCCGAAACAGTTGGTGTAGGTAAGGGATATGTAATGCGTGATGGTTTAGCAATTGCAGCAAACTGGAGCAGACCAAGTGGAGATCAAGGAACTACTTGGACGACGGCATCAGGGGATGAAATTAAATTTGCCGCGGGTCAGGTATGGATCGCGCTGACGGATAAAGCCCCTGTTTTCACGCCTGTGGCCGTGGCAAATAAAGAAGATGCGACTCCGCCTTCTGCAAAGTAGTATTAATCCAAGATTTTCTTTACAAGAGCAAAATAAAGGGAGTAAGTCATGTCAGAGGCAGTCGGCACAGCGCGCGTAAAGCGCGGAATGGCAGAGATGCTTAAGGGCGGCGTCATCATGGATGTCGTTAACTCAGAGCAAGCCAAGATTGCCCAAGACGCTGGCGCCTGCGCTGTTATGGCTCTTGAACGAGTGCCGGCAGATATTCGCGCGCAAGGCGGAGTCGCACGTATGTCCGACCCAGACATGATTGAAAAAATTAAAGCGGCGGTAACAATTCCAGTTATGGCTAAGGCTCGTATCGGCCACTTTGTAGAAGCACGAATTTTGGAATCTCTCGGTGTGGATTACATCGATGAATCAGAAGTTCTAACTCCCGCAGATTACGAAAACCATATTGAAAAATGGGATTTCAAAGTTCCATTCGTTTGCGGGGCTACTAATTTAGGTGAGGCACTGCGTCGCATAAATGAAGGCGCTGCAATGATCCGCTCAAAGGGCGAGGCAGGCACAGGCGATGTATCGAATGCGATGATGCATATGCGCAAGATTGGTGGCGAGATTCGACGTCTATCTTCAATGCGCGAAGATGAACTCTATGTTGCCGCGAAAGAGTTACAAGCTCCGTTTGCGTTAGTAAAAGAAGTTGCCGAAACTGGGAAACTTCCTGTGGTTCTATTCACCGCAGGTGGAATTGCTACACCAGCAGATGCTGCTTTGATGATGCAGATGGGCGCTGATGGCGTGTTCATTGGATCCGGAATCTTTAAATCTGGAGATCCTGCAACACGTGCAGCGGCTTGCGTTAAGGCGACAACCTTCTTTGAAGATGCGAAAGTTTTAGCCGATGTATCTCGCGGGTTAGGAGATGCGATGGTTGGAATTAACGTTGCAGACTTACCAGCGCCACATCGCTTAGCCGACCGCGGCTGGTAACGATTTACCTAAAATGAAGATCGGTGTTCTCGCGCTGCAAGGCGATTTTCGGGAACATATTCAGGCGGTTAAGTCTGCAGGCCATGCTGGTCTTACTGTGCGAGGCCCAGAAGAGTTAGCAGAAATAGATGCGCTGATTTTGCCTGGTGGTGAATCAACAACTATCGCACTGTTGGCACAGACCTTTAATCTGTTGAAACCAATTAGAGAAAGAATTTCATCTGGCATGCCAGTTTATGGATCTTGTGCCGGAATGATTTTGTTGGCAGATCGAATTCTTGATGGCGCTGCGGATCAAGCAACATTTGGCGGAATAGATATGACGGTTCGTCGCAACGCTTTTGGGCGGCAAGTTGATTCCTTTGAAAGTGATTTAATATTTGATCAAGCACCTTTGCGGGCGGTATTTATCCGTGCACCTTGGGTGGAGGAACTCGGTAAAGAAGTAGAAGTCTTAGCCGAAATTGAGGGTAGCGATGGTGCTCGCCATCCCGTGGCAGTGCGGCAAGGTTCGCTCTTTGCTACATCTTTCCATCCAGAATTGACTGGGGATTTACGCGTGCATCGCTACTTCTTTGATCAAGTCTGTGCCGGCGCGATAAAGTAGTCCAGTTATTTAGTTAGTTATTTTCCATCAAAAGTTGATTGAGGTGTTTTAAATGTCCGGCCATTCCAAATGGGCAACGACCAAACATAAGAAGGCTGTCATCGACAGTCGTCGTGCCAAGAATTTTGCTAAGTTGATTAAGGCGATCGAAGTCGCATCTCGCAATGGCGGCCCTGATGTAGATGGCAACCCAACACTTTTTGATGCAATTGCTAAGGCGAAAAAGAATTCTATGCCGGCCGACAACATCGAACGCGCCGTTAAACGTGGCGCTGGTTTGGAATCTGGTGGCGCTGATTGGCAGACAATTATGTATGAAGGCTATGGCCCAAATGGTGTTGCAATAATGATCGAATGTTTATCTGATAATCGAAATCGCGCTGCTTCTGAAGTTCGCGTAGCTGTTACTCGCAATGGTGGATCTATGGCTGATCCGGGATCAGTTGCTTACCTCTTTAATCGCAAGGGCGTGATCATTGTAAATAAAGTAGATGGCGTGACAGAGGAAAAGATTTTGGAAGCTGTCCTTGAGGCCGGGGCTGAAGAAGTAAATGATCTCGGAGAATCTTTCGAAGTTGTTTGCGAAGCCAGTGATCTAGTTACTGCCCGTACTGCTCTACAAACAGCCGGCATAGATTATGAGTCTGCTGATTCATCTTTCCTTCCGTCCATGACAATCCCACTTGATGCCGAAGGCGCTACGAAGGTATTTGAACTAATCGATGCAATTGAGGAATTAGATGATGTGCAGAACGTCTTCAGTAACTTCGATGTCTCTGACGAAGTTATGGCGAGCCTTTCCTAACCCCATGCACTTGCCGTCGTAGGCTATGAAGTTATGAGCCAACGAGTGATGCGCGTCTTGGGAGTAGACCCAGGCCTTACTCGTTGTGGCGTAGGCGTAATAGAAGGCGCACCTGGTCAACCATTACGACTAATTAGCGTTGGTGTTATTTTGACTCCAAGCACAACAGCGCTGGAACTTCGCTTACTTCAACTAGAGCGAGAGCTAACGCAGTGGGTTGAGGAAAATCGCCCCGATGTGGTTGCCGTTGAAAGAGTTTTTTCACAACACAATGTGCGCACTGTTATGGGAACTGGCCAGGCAGCCGGTATCGCATTACTTGTTGCAGCCCGTGCCGGAATTCCAGTTGTTATGCATACGCCAAGTGAAGTTAAAGCAGCGGTCACTGGCTCTGGCCGAGCAAATAAAGTTCAGGTCGCTGAAATGGTGAAACGGCTTCTATCCTTGAAAGAGATTCCTAAACCGGTGGATAGTACTGATGCTCTGGCACTTGCCATCTGTCATATCTGGCGAGGATCAGGAGATTCAAAGTTAGCGGCTGCTTTGGTTGCAGAAAAATCTCGCTTAGCCAAGTTGGTCCGTAAATGATTTCATTGATAAATGGAGTAGTCCGTTCACTTGGCTCTGATCGCGCAGTTGTTGAAGTCGGGGGAGTCGGACTTTCCATAACTATCACACCAGCAACAAGCACTCTGTTAAACATCGGAGCACCAGCACAGTTTTACACCTCACTTGTTGTCCGTGAAGATTCACTAACTCTCTTCGGATTTTTAGATGATGAAGTACGCGCACTCTTTGAATTAGTTCAAACTGTCAGTGGAATAGGACCGAAGGTAGCGATGTCCATTGTTGCTGCACTGTCTCCGAGCCAACTTGGTATGGCGGTAGCGCAGGAAGATATTTCGGCGATTGAGAAAGTCCCGGGCATCGGACGTAAAGGTGCGCAGCGTTTAATTTTAGAGTTGAAGGGCAAACTCTCTGATTTTGGAACAGGACATAAGAGCGCACATCATCAGCCGGTTTGGCGTGAACAGTTAGCAAGTGCGCTAATCTCACTCGGTTTTTCCGCGAAGGAATCCGATAGCGCCATTACAAATGTTGTCAATCAAATTTCTGAAGAAGGCGGCGATGCCAATTCTGCTGAACTCTCTGATTTGCTAAAGCGGGCTTTGCAAAAGGGCGGTAGATAAGAATGAGCGATGATCGCCTGATATCACCAGAATTTGCCACCGATGATTCTGCAGCCGAACATGCTTTGCGTCCGAAAACTCTGAAAGAGTTCATTGGCCAGCAACGAGTGTGCGATCAGATTGATGTTTTGTTGACGGCGGCGCGTCAGCGCAATTCCGCGGCCGATCACATACTTCTCTCTGGTCCACCAGGACTTGGTAAAACAACTTTGGCGCTTATTTTGGCCAGTGAGATGCAAACGCCGATCCGCATCACAAGTGGTCCAGCCATTACTCACGCTGGTGATTTGGCAGCGATTTTATCTTCACTGGTTGAAGGCGAAATTCTTTTCTTAGATGAGATTCATCGCTTGCCGCGTCCGGCCGAAGAGTTGCTCTATTTAGCGATGGAAGATTTTCGCGTTGATGTGATTGTCGGCAAAGGCCCAGGCGCGACAGCGATACCTTTGCAGTTACCGCGCTTTACATTGGTGGGTGCAACAACGCGCGCTGGGTTGTTGCCAAGTCCGCTGCGTGATCGATTTGGATTTACCGCTCACTTAGATTTCTATGAAGAAAATGAACTTGAAGAAGTCCTGCGCCGGAGCGCTGCTTTATTGCAATTAGAAATTGATGCCAAGGCAGTTGCAGAAGTGGCCAGCAGATCAAGAGGCACCCCGCGAATTGCTAATCGATTGCTTCGTCGAGTTAGAGATTACGCCCAAGTGCGTTCTGGTGCTAAAGGTTCTAGCCATCTAACATACAGCGATGCAATGGCGGCGTTAGAAATGTATGAAGTAGATGAGAAAGGGCTAGATCGTTTAGATCGTTCGGTCTTGCTTGCTCTTATCGAAAGATTTAATGGGGGACCGGTCGGACTATCAACGCTGGCGATAGCCGTTGGCGAAGAAACCGAAACAGTTGAATCAGTCGCCGAACCGTTCTTAGTTCGAAATGGCTTTATGGCCCGCACGCCTCGAGGTCGAATCGCAACAGCGCAAGGATGGGCACATGTGGGACGTACGCCACCTGCGGCAGCCGCGACGCTTTTCGACACGCCCGCCGTTGACGCCTAGACTCTGCTCCTATGTCCACACCTACTAAAACTGTGAAGAGCCCTGCCCGATCCGGCCGCTCTCTTGTGATCCTGGCCGTGATCCTGCTTGGTTTAATTGTCACTACCTTTGTTCAGGGCGCCTCCGCTGTGCGTCTTGGCCTAGACCTGCGAGGTGGAACCAGCGTTACGTTGCAACCACGCGCATCTAATGACTCAAATAAAATTACATCTGAATCAATTGATCAAGCGGTTTCAATTATCCGCCAACGCGTTAACTCTTTAGGCGTGGCCGAAAGTGAAGTTACTGCCCAAGGCAGTGGAACAAATCGTCAGATTGTTATTTCGGTTCCTGGCGACAGTGGTCGCCGCGTAGTCGATCTCGTCGGTCAAACTGCAGAACTTCGCTTCCGCCAAGTTTTGGCTGAAACAGCAGGTATTGCAAGTCCAACAGATACTTCAACGGCTGCGACTCCAGAAGCTGGCGTAACCGATGAACTCAACAATCGTTTTGCAGCACTCGATTGCACTATCGCGGCAAACCTTGAAGGTACAGGTGCAGATTCACCGGCTGAAACAATCGTGGCTTGTTCACGCGATGGTGGAGCAAAATATATTCTTGGACCAGCGGAAGTTCTCGGACAGCAAGTTTCATCTGCAGAGGCGGGTTATGACCCATCGCAAGGTTTAGCGTGGTATGTATCGCTAGCATTTAATGGAGAAGGAACAAAGGCTTTTGGAGCTATCACTACTCGTGTGACATCTCTGCAATCACCTCTAAATCAGGTAGCAATTGTTCTTGATGGTTTGGTTGTATCTGCGCCACGTATTAACGAACCAATTCCATCAGGTAATGCGCAAATCACTGGCTCTTTCTCACAAGTTGAAGCGCAAGATCTCGCAAACGTTCTTAAGTACGGAGCGCTACCTTTGGCTTTCGATCGCGGTGAAGTGCAACAAGTTTCACCTACATTGGGTGCAGATCAATTGAACGCTGGCTTGCTTGCTGGATTTTTAGGTCTGGGCCTCGTCGTGATTTATTCACTTCTTTACTATCGCGGTCTTGGCTTAGTTACAGTCGGCTCGTTGGCAATTGCAGGTGCTTTGGTTTATCTACTCTTCTTGGTACTGGGTGAAACCATTGGCTTCACATTAACTTTGGCTGGAATCGCTGGAGCAATCGTTGCCATTGGTGTCACTGCTGACTCATTTATCGTCTTCTTCGAACGAATAAGAGATGAAGCCCGCGAAGGACGATCCCTGCGTTCTGCAGTTGAAAGCGGATGGTCGAAAGCACGCCACACCATTTTAGTCGCCGATGCGGTCTCACTAATTGCCGCAGTCTTGCTCTACTTCTTTGCAGTCGGTGGAGTTCGAGGCTTTGCCTTCACTCTCGGCTTAACAACTTTAGTTGACCTTATCGTGGTCTTCTTATTTACAAAGCCGATTGTCACCGTTCTCGCCGGCGTCAATTTCTTCTCATCTGGACATCGACTCTCCGGTCTTTCACCTAAGAGCATCGGTATGAAAATAACTAAATCTAATACAACATTGGAGGCGTAAGCGATGTCAAAACTTTCAGGTCTTGGTGGTCGTCTCTACTCCGGTGAGACATCTTTTAATTTCATTGGCAATCGTCGTCGCTGGTATTCAATCTCTGCGATATTTATTCTGGCATCTATTGGCGCGCTAGCGATACAAGGATTACACCTCGGAATAGAATTCAAAGGCGGTTCTTCTTACACGGTGAATAAATCCGGCATTAGCATTGAACAGGCACGAGCTTCGGTCGCCAACGTTGGAATACCAGGTGAGATAATCGTTCAGAAAATTGGTGACAGTAAAGTCAGAATTCAGACTGGTGCACTAACTTCTGCGCAATCGAAGTCGGTTGAAGCCGCCTTGACTCAAACATTTAGTGTGGCTATTGAATCTATTGACACTCAACTTGTTGGCCCATCATGGGGTAAAGAGATCACCAAGAAGGCACTTTATGGTCTCTTTGCCTTCTTAATTGTAATTATGCTCTTCCTGGCAATGGCCTTTGAACCAAAAATGGCAATTGCTGCAATCGTGGCTGTTGTTCACGATGTATTCATTACCGTTGGAATCTATGCGTTGGTTGGTTTTGACGTAACTCCCGCAACCATCATCGGCTTCCTTACCATTCTCGGCTATTCTCTCTACGACACAGTTGTTGTATTCGATAAAGTGCGCGAAAACACCAAATCAGTTGCTGCTGTTGGAAAATATACGTATTCGCAGGCAGCAAATTTGGCGGTAAACCAGACAATAGTTCGCTCAGCAAATACATCTTTGATTGCTCTACTTCCAGTTGGTTCAATTCTTTTTGTTGGCGCTGGACTGCTTGGAGCTGGAACGCTTAAGGATCTTTCGCTCGCGCTCTTCATCGGACTCGCAGTAGGAACATACTCATCGATCTTTATCGCTCCGCCATTCCTAGCTTCACTTCGCGAGAAAGAGCCAGCGATGCAGGCACTTGCTAAGCGCGTGGCATCACGTGGTAATAGCGCACCTGTTGAAGCTGGTACTTCTCAGAGCGCGCGACCAACGATTCAACCGAGTGTAAATCGTGGTCCTCGTAATCAACCTAAGCGTAAAGGCCGCAAGTAAAGTCTTTTGCAGAAGTTAGGCTGCCCAAATGAATGCTTTAGTAGCTCCACTTCTAGGAACGCTGAAGGAGAACCATCCTTCTAGTCGACTAGCTGATGTAGAACGCGCATTTGAAATCGCAAAGACCGCACACCTGGGCCAGATGCGTAAATCCGGCGAGGAGTACATAACCCATCCCGTCGCCGTTTCACAGATTCTTGCTGAACTAGGTTTGAATGACACGACGATAATTGCATCCCTGTTGCACGACACAATAGAAGACACGCCTTACTCACTGCAGCAATTACGTGCTGATTTCGGCGATGAGATTGCCAACTTGGTAGATGGGGTTACCAAATTAGATAAGTTAACTTACGGGCCGACCGCAGAGGCTGAAACTGTGCGAAAGATGGTCGTAGCCATGTCGCGTGATATTCGAGTTTTAGTTATCAAACTGGCAGATCGTTTACACAATGCCCGTACCTGGAAGTTTGTATCTACTGAAAGCGCAGAGCGCAAAGCGCGCGAGACCCTAGATATTTACGCCCCGCTTGCCCACCGCTTGGGTATGAACGCCATTAAGTGGGAGTTAGAAGATTTATCTTTTGAAGTTTTAGAGCCAAAGAAGTTTGAGGAGATCTCCCGTTTAGTAGCAGAACGCTCTCCTTCACGAGATGCTCTGACGCAAGAAGTTATTGATGCCGTTCAGGCTGATTTATCACGAGATGCGATCACCGCCACGGTCACTGGTCGAAAGAAACACTTCTTCAGTGTCTATCAAAAAATGGTGGTGCGTGGCCGTGACTTCAATGATATTTATGATCTCGTCGGAATTCGCGTTCTGGTAAATGATGTTCGTGATTGCTATGCGGTGTTGGGTTCAATCCACGCAAGATGGTCTCCAGTTCCTGGAAGATTTAAAGATTACATCGCTATGCCAAAGTTCAACCTTTACCAATCTCTGCATACAACGGTGATCGGGCCCAACGGTAAAGCAATTGAAATCCAAATTAGAACTTTTGATATGCACTCAAGAGCCGAATTTGGTATCGCCGCACACTGGAAATATAAGCAGGGGAGTGAATCTAATTCATCATCTCCTGAAATGCTCTGGTTGCGCCAACTTCACGAATGGCAGAAAGAAACCGAAGACCCATCAGAATTCCTGGAAGCGCTCCGCTTTGATCTGGGATCGCCAGAAGTTTTCGTCTTCACCCCGAAGGGGAGCGTCATCGCACTACCTGGTGGCTCAACTCCCGTTGATTTCGCTTACTCGGTTCACACAGATGTCGGTAGTCGATGCGCGGGTGCGAAAGTTAACGGTCGGTTAGTTCCGTTGGATTCACGGCTAGTCAATGGTGACGTGGTCGAGATCGTTACAAATAAGGGCGAGAACGCTGGTCCTTCAAGAGATTGGCTCAATTTTGTAAAGTCACCAAGAGCACGATCAAAGATCAAAGCACATTTTAGTAAGGAACGCCGTGAAGAGGCAGTCGATGCCGGGCGTGAATCGATTGCGCGACAGATGCGCAAAGCTGGTTTGCCACTTCAGAAGATATTTGCAGGCCACTCACTTCTTGAGTTAGCTCATGAACTTCGTTATCCCGATATCTCTGCGTTGTACAGCGCCGTTGGAGATGGACATGTTTCAGCAGCATCAATAATCGAAAAGTTGGTGCAATCACTTGGGGTTGAAGATTCACATCCAGAACCGACAATGGACCAGATTCCAACTGGTTCACACTCAGTACGTCGTTCCAGTAACTCCATTGAAGTTGAGGGCGTCGGCGATGTTCTAGTAAAACTCGCTCGTTGCTGCACCCCCGTACCGGGTGATCCGATTGTCGGATTCATTACCAAAGGCAGCGGAATCTCAGTACACCGTGAGGACTGCATCAATGCTGCAGATTTGAAGTTGAATCAAGAGGAGCGAATTGCCAATGTTAAATGGCTAGATGGGGCGGGGAGCGTTTTCTTGGTCAATATTCAAGTGGAGGCGCTAGATCGTCCGCGTTTGTTGGCTGACGTTACGCGTACTCTTTCTGAACAGCACGTAAACATTTTAAGCGCTTCAGTAAATACATCGAAAGATCGCACTGCGATTTCAAAATTTACCTTTGAGATGGCAGATGCGACTCACTTAGATTCTGTATTAGCAGCCGTTCGTGCCGTTGATGGCGTGTACGACGTTTACCGAAATTAATTAAATTCGGCTAGAGCCTTTTCAGCGTCTGCAAGCCAAAGTTTACGAGCAGATGCAGATTCAAGAGCTTCTTTCGCCTTCTTTGCATTTCCAGCAGATTCTGACTTAGCCGCAATTTTCTCGTAATTAGCAATTGAATCAGCTAGTTGTTTAACAACATCAGCCGCGCGAGCCTTCGCCGCAGGATCGGTTTTGCGCCAAATTTCTGCTTCAGCGCTCTTGATCGCTTCCTCTACTTTGGCAACTCGCGCATCCATTGCAGCGCGCTTATCGCGATGAGTAATACCGATCTTCTCCCAAGAACGTGAAAGTTCGCGGAATGCCGCTTTGGCTGCCTTTACATCAGTAAATGGAACCAGCGCTTCGATCTGCACGATTAACTCTTCACGCTTTACCAAGTTGGCAGACATGGAAACTTCGCGCTTTTCTAGATCAGCGTTCTTTGCGGTAAAGAATTGATCTTGAGCTGCTTTGAATTTCGCCCATAATTTTGCATCTTCACTTGGCTTGCCTCGACCAGAAGCTTTCCACTGATCCATCAGTGTCTTAAACTTTCGAGCTGTTGGCACCCACTCCGTTGATGTTGCAAGCACTGCGGCTTCTGCAACCAGCGCTTTCTTTGCCGCTGAGACTATTGAGGTGCTCTCTTCTAGCGCTGCAAAATGTGTGCGACGGCGCTTATCAAATTTGTTTCTTGAGGCAGAAAAGCGTTTCCAGAGATCTGCATCTGCTTTTTTATCTAAGCGCGGCGCAGATTTCCATTCCTCAAGGAGGGTCTTTAAGCGATCTCCGGTAACTTTCCAATTCTCAGATAGCGCAAGGGACTCAGCTTCAACAACGATCTTTTCCTTTTCAATCAAAACTTGTGCACGACGTTCAGCCTTAGCCGCCGCTTCGGCAGCCTTCTTTGCTTCATATGCTTCGCGATGGCCCTCAATTAGCGGCTCTATTTGCTCTACAGAAAGTAATAGCGCGGCAAGATCACCGACGCCGTTCAATTCAGAGACTTGTTGACGCAACTTCTTAACCGCATCGTATGCATCAGAAGGCACCATGGCACCACTTGTAATTCTTGCGGCAGTGAGTGCGACTTCAGAAGCCAGCGCTTCAAATTTGCGAACAAAGTATTGCAACGCTTCATCTGCTGTCTTGCCGGGATAAGAACCAACTGCGCTCTCGCCCTGCGGTGTAATCACATAGACAGTTCCGTCTTCGCCTACCCGACCGAATTTTGAAGGATCACCAATTAAGGCACTTGCTGCACTTGGAATTGTTGGAGCAATTGGTGCGATGTTGATAGATCCTGGATTTGCGTTCTCGGTCATGGTTTTTCCCTTTCAGCGCGTCGGCCCGAATAAGCCTTCGTTGTTGGTGCGTATAGAGCGGATATTGCAGAGATAAAAGGTACCCTGTCTTACTGCGCAGTGAAAATTCGCGCGTAAATATCGGGTTACGAAGGGGTGATTTATGTTTGTCGCCTCATTTCCAGCCCCCATGTACGCGACCAACTGTTGGATCATCGCGGGTAAGACTGGTCAAGAGTGCATAATCGTAGATCCCGGAATGCCGGACATATCCCACGAGATTCAGGCAATTGTTGCCGAAAATAATTTAAAGCCAGTTGCCGCTTTGATCACACACGGACACCTTGATCATACTTTTTCAGTGAAGCCGTTAGCCGATGGCTATGGAATTGCTAGTTACATTCACGCCGAAGACCGCGAATATTTGCTGAAGCCGCAAGGCGCTCACGGAGCAGAATTCATCGCCGCACTTGATGCAATGACTTTTGAGGAACCTGAAGACACGAGGAATTTGCGACATGGCGAATTGCTTGAGATTTTAGATATGAAGATCACTGCCATACATTCTCCGGGCCACACAAAAGGCAGCACGATGTTTTCAGTAAATGATGAATTATTGCTATCCGGTGATGTCTTGTTTGCGGGTTCAATAGGCAGAACAGATCTGCCTTCAGGCTCACACGAGGCGATGGTTAAGACGCTAAAGACGAGAGTTCTTCCGCTTAGCGATGATCTACGCGTACTTCCTGGCCATGGTCCTGAGACAACAATTAAATTCGAGCGAAAAAATAACCCTTATCTGAAAGAATTACGGGTATGAAATACGAAAAGATTCAAGCGCCAAAAGGGGTGAGCGAATACGCGCCTCCGCTTTCGGCTGCCTTCGAATGGGTTCGTGAATCGTTAATTGCTCCAGCAAAATTGGCGGGATATCAATTAATTGAACTTCCAGTCTTTGAAGATACCGCGCTCTTTTCGCGTGGCGTTGGTGAATCAACCGATGTTGTCTCAAAGGAGATGTACACCTTCGAAGATCGCGGTGGCAGATCAATCACGCTGCGCCCTGAAGGCACGGCAGGTGTGATGCGTGCAGTAATTGAAAATGGTTTAGATCGCGGGCAACTTCCGGTTAAAGTTTGGTATTCCGGACAATTCTTCAGAGCTGAACGCCCGCAAGCTGGACGTTATCGCCAGTTCTATCAAGTCGGCATTGAGGCGATCGGTTTGGATGATCCGGCAATTGACGCAGAAGTGATCGCTGTTGCCGATCAAGGTTTCAAGTCAATTGGATTACGTAATTACCGTTTGGAAATTACCTCACTTGGAGATGCCAATTCACGTGCGGCTCATCGGGTGGACCTTCTCAAATATATTGAGAAGTTGGATCTCGATGATGCAACCCGCACCCGCGCAGCGATTAATCCACTTCGCTTATTCGATGATAAGCGCCCAGAGATGAAAGCTGCGATGCAAAACGCCCCACTGTTACTGGACTATTTATCGCCAGAATCTCTCGCGAATTTCACGCAAGTTAAGAAGTACTTAGACCAACTTGGTATCACCTACGAAGTTAATCCGCGCATGGTTCGTGGCCTCGATTACTACACAGGGACCACCTTTGAATTTATTCATGAAGATCTGGGTGCGCAATCAGGAATTGGTGGGGGTGGGCGCTACGACGGATTGATGGAGATCCTTGGCGGTCAATCACTTTCCGGAATAGGTTTTGGTTTAGGTGTTGACCGAGCGCTATTGGCTGCGCAAGCAGAAGGTGTAATTTCTGCTGACCAATTCACCTCTGATCTTTTTATAATTCCGCTAGGTGACGACCAAAAATCAGTCGCGCTCTCACTCGCCGCACAACTTCGCAGCGTTGGAATCCGAACTGAAATTGCTTTCGGTGACCGCGCATTGAAAGGCGCTATGAAAGCTGCAGATAAGAGCGGCTCTCGTTATGTAGTCATTATTGGTGACGACGAGGTCGCATCTGGCAGCGTGGAACTCAAGCGCATGGGCGATGGCACGATAACTTCGGTTAAGATTAGTGAATTACAGAAAGCCCTAATCGGGGTTATCTAAAGTTTTTATAACATAAAGGCGGGCAAACCACAGATGTTACGTACTCACGACGCGGGTTCTCTGCGCGCAACCCATGCAGGTCAAGTTGTAACACTTGCTGGTTGGGTAGCCCGCCGCCGCGATCATGGTGGGGTTGCTTTTATCGATCTACGTGATGCAACTGGTTCTGTTCAGGTAGTAATTCGTGATGAAGCACTTGCTGGTCAGCTTCGCGCTGAATGGTGTCTACAAATCACGGGTGAAGTCGTACTTCGACCAGACGGAAATGCTAATTCTGCTCTGCCAACAGGTGCTATCGAAATTATGGGAGATGATGTAAAAGTTCTCAGCGAATCTGCACCGCTGCCGTTTCCAGTTGATAGCGGCAATGATTCTGAAATCTCCGAAGAAGTGCGATTGAAGTATCGCTATCTAGATCTGCGCCGCGAAAAACCTGCTGCAAATTTAAGGTTGCGCTCAAAGGTAACTTCAACGATCCGCCGCGTTATGGAAGACCTAGATTTCCTTGAGATCGAAACTCCATATTTAACGCGCAGTACACCAGAAGGCGCGCGCGATTTTCTTGTTCCGGTTCGGCTACAGCCCGGAAGTTGGTATGCCCTGCCGCAATCCCCACAACTATTTAAGCAGTTGTTGATGGTGGCTGGTATGGAGCGTTACTACCAGATTGCTCGCTGCTTCCGCGATGAAGACTTCCGTGCAGATCGCCAGCCCGAATTTACCCAGTTAGATATTGAAATGTCATTTATTGATCAAGCAGATATTTTGGCAGTTGCTGAAAAGTTATTGGTAAAAATCTGGAAAGTGGCGGTGGGATACGAGATCAAGACACCTATTCGTCATATGACTTATGCAGATGCCATGCAGAATTATGGTTCAGATAAACCAGATCTACGTTTCGATCTGCAACTAGTAGAGCAAACTAACTTCTTCGCGAAAACTGAATTTAGAGTATTCCAAGCACCTTATGTAGGTAGCGTTGTAATGCCAGGTGGAGCCTC
>CAXNEU010000005.1:0-30480 GCA_964201705.1 Candidatus Planktophila sp.
TTTCAGCCCGTGACATTCTCGCTGTAATCGAGAAGTAATAATGGGAAAAATTCTTGAATTCGACGAGAAAGCTCGTCGCGCAATGGAGCGCGGAGTAAACATCCTCGCTGACACTGTAAAGGTAACCCTCGGCCCTAAGGGTCGTAACGTGGTTATATCGAAGTCATTTGGCGCACCAACGATTACAAACGATGGCGTGACCATTGCGAAAGAGATTGAACTTTCAGATCCAGCCGAGAATATGGGCGCACAGCTCGTAAAGGAAGTTGCGACAAAGACCAACGATGTTGCCGGTGATGGAACAACAACAGCAACTGTTCTTGCCCAAGCAATGGTTAAAGAGGGTTTGCGTAACCTCGCCGCTGGCGCACAGCCAATGGATCTAAAGCAGGGAATTGAAGCTGCAGTCATCGCAATTTCTGCACGTTTGGCCGAAAATGCAACTGTCGTAAAAGATAAAGCGCAGATCGCAGATGTTGCAACCATTTCTGCCCAAGATCGTGCAATTGGCGAACTCATTGCTGAGGCAATGGATAAGGTCGGCAAAGATGGCGTAATCACCGTTGAAGAAGCATCGACCACAGCGCTTGAACTTGAGTTCACTGAAGGTATGCAATTCGATAAGGGTTACATCTCTCCATATTTCGTAACCGATCAAGATCGCATGGAAGCAATCCTTGAGGATGCCTTCGTACTTATCTCAGGCAACAAGATCTCTGCGCTCGCAGAATTGTTGCCAGTACTTGAAAAAGTTGCCCAAGCAAATAAGCCACTTTTAATCATCGCCGAAGATGTTGAAGGTGAAGCACTTTCTACCTTGGTCGTAAACCGTATGCGCGGAGTATTTACTTCAGCTGCAGTTAAAGCACCTGGCTTTGGTGATCGTCGCAAGGCGATGTTGCAAGATATTGCAATCTTGACCGGCGGCACAGTGATCTCTGCTGAAGTTGGTATGAAGCTTGATCAAGTAAATATTGAAGATCTTGGCAAGGCTCGTCGCATCGTTATCTCTAAAGATGCAACAACGATCGTTGATGGCGCAGGGGATAAGGCAACTGTTGCCGCCCGTGTTTCTGAAATCCGCAACGAGATTGCTAACACCGACTCTGACTGGGATCGCGAAAAGCTACAAGAGCGCGTTGCAAAACTCGCTGGTGGTGTTTGCGTAATCAAAGTTGGCGCACATACCGAGGTAGAACTTAAAGAGAAGAAGCACCGCCTAGAAGATGCAATTTCAGCGACTCGTGCAGCCGTTGAAGAAGGCATCGTTATTGGTGGAGGCGCAGCCCTTGTGCATGCAGCTGGCGCTCTTGAAGGTGACCTTGGTTTCACAGGCGATAAGGCAGTTGGGGTTCGCTTAGTTCGCAAAGCTTGCGATGAACCACTTCGTTGGATCGCAGAAAACGCTGGCCTAGAAGGCTACGTTGTTGTTGCAAAGGTTCGCGCACTGAAATCTCATGAAGGTTTCAACGCTGCGACCGATGTTTACGGCGATCTTGCAAAAGATGGTGTTATCGATCCAGTTAAAGTAACGCGTTCCGCACTTGCAAATGCTGCATCAATTGCCGCGATGTTTATTACAACTGAAGCAGTTGTATACGAGCGTCCTGCAGCTGAAGTACAAGAGGCATCAAGTGGTCACGGACATTCACACGGACCCGGTGGGCACAGCCACTAAGTTTACGTGTGGCTAATAAAACTAGCCATTAGTTAAAAATCCCCCGCACTCAATGAGTACGGGGGATTTTTTACTAGCAGGCTTTGTGTTTAAGACGCTTCGTAAGCTGTTGGAAGGTCCTTATTGAGAATTAACGCGCGATCATCTTCTGAAAGTCCGCCCCAAATTCCGTAAGGCTCTTGCACTGCCAAGGCTTGTGCGCGACAAGCAGCGATGACCGGGCAAGATGCACACACCGCTTTTGCAGCGTTTTCGCGATTGCGGCGACGTGGACCGCGTTCGCCATCGGGATGGAAGAACATTTCGGCAGGAAGTTCACGGCAGGAACCTTCGTACTGCCATTCCCAATGATCTGCGATTGGAAGTGGAAGCCGCGATAGTTCAGCCATTTATTTCTCCTTGCCTGGATATACCCATACCCTACAACCGCTTCATAGGTTGTTCAAGTAAATACCGCTCCAAAGGTTGTTCAATTCATCACCTGCTGAGCGTGTTTTCAAGTGGTGAGGTGGGCTACTTCACGCCACGATAGGGCTATGGAAGAGCTCCTCACGGTCGCAGCCGTTGCCCGCCGCATTGGAGTCGCTCCAGCCACCCTGCGGACCTGGGCTCGTCGCTACGGGCTCGGGCCAACTAACCACGAAGCCGGAGAACATCGCCTTTATAGCGCAAATGATTTAGCAAAGTTAACGCTGATGCGCAGATTAATTGCCGCAGGTGTTGCACCTGCCAGCGCCGCACAACAAGCGGTTTCTCATAACGGCAAAGTTGAAATAGAAAAAATATTAATGAGCGTCGAAATTCGTGAAGATGTGGTTGCGGCTGTTCTCAGCGCAGCGCGCTCGCTAGATCGTAAATTTATGGAAACACTGCTGCGCAAAGACCTTGATAAATATGGGGTAATTGATAGCTGGCAAGAAGTTATTGCGCCAGCGCTAGTAGAAATTGGCGCAGAATGGGAGCAAACCGGCGAAGGTATTGAGGTAGAACATTTACTTTCAGAAATTATCATCCAAATCTTGCGTGAGAAATCTTCGAGTGTTAAGAATCCAATTAACGGCCGCCCAGTGCTTTTAGCATCAGTTGGTGAAGAACAGCACAGCTTGGCACTGCACGCTTTACATGCAGCACTATCGGAATCAAACATTGAGTGCCATTTCTTAGGCGCTCGCACACCGTTAGATGCGATCTCAACGATGGTCTCAAGAAGTGCACCCCCTGCAATTTTCTTATGGGCGCAATTGAGCAAGAACGGTGACCCCATTTTTTATCGCGAGATTCCTAAAATTCGCCCAGCACCGCGCGTGATTCTTGGTGGCCCAGGCTGGGATCGTAAAAAGTGCGTAGAAATGCCATTTGCTGATGGCTTGGCGCTGGCTTGTTCTGAAATCAAGCAGGCGATCGGGGCCTAATTCTCAAGTTAGACTAGGGCGCTCAACCACAGTACGGAGGGCTCATGAGCGGCGAAAACGACAAAGTCGCGATGCTCGGGCTGACTTACGACGATGTGCTCTTATTGCCAGACGCCTCTGAGGTTGTCCCAAGTGAAGTAAATACTTCAACTTGGTTGACGCGCAATATTTCTTTAACGGTTCCGGTTATTTCTTCAGCAATGGATACCGTTACCGAGTCCACAATGGCAATTGCAATGGCTAAGGCCGGTGGAATCGGAATTATCCACCGTAACCTTCCAATTGATGAACAAGTAACACATGTTAAATTAGTTAAGAACGTCGGACTTGCTGGTGCCGCAGTCGGTGTTGGCGATGACGGATTTGCGCGCGCCAAGGCTTTGATTGAAGCCGGTGTTGATGTGGTCGTAGTCGACACAGCACACGGACACCATCGCGCAGTGCTGGATGCAATCGAAAGAATTAAAAAGTTCTCACCAACAACTGATGTTATTGGTGGCAATGTCGCAACTCGCGCTGGTGCACAAGCGCTGATCAACGCAGGTGCGGATGCGGTAAAGGTTGGTGTGGGTCCAGGTTCGATTTGCACAACTCGCGTTGTTGCTGGCGTCGGCGTTCCGCAGATCACCGCAATTATGGAAGCAAGCAAGGCTTGCAATAAAGCTGGCATTCCCTTGATCGCAGATGGTGGACTTCAATATTCTGGCGACATTGTTAAAGCAATTGTTGCTGGTGCAAATTCGGTAATGCTTGGTTCACTCTTAGCCGGTTGTGAAGAATCTCCGGGACAACTTGTTGAAATCGATGGCCACAAATACAAGGCCTACCGCGGAATGGGTTCACTTGGTGCGATGCAATCTCGCGGAGAACAGAAGTCATATTCTAAAGATCGTTATATGCAAGACGATGTTTTATCAGAAGATAAACTTGTTCCAGAAGGCATTGAGGGAAAAGTTGCATACCGTGGCCCAGTTGCTGATGTAATTCACCAACTAGTCGGTGGCTTGCGCAGCGGCATGGGTTATGCCGGAGCACCTGATATCGAAACGTTGCGTCGCGAAGGACGTTTAATTCAAATTACTGCTGCCGGTCTGCAAGAGAGCCATCCACACGATGTGCTCCACGTAGCCGATGCCCCTAATTACAGTAAGAAGAGCTAAGGAAGGCCACCATGGATATCGAAATCGCACCCGGAAAACGTGCCCGCCAAGCTTTCTCTTTCGATGACATCGCGATCGTTCCAAGTCGCCGCACGCGCAATCCCGAAGATGTATCAACTGCTTGGCAGATCGATGCCTATAAATTTGATATTCCAATGTTGGCAGCTCCTATGGATTCAGTTGTCTCACCAGATACTGCAATTGCAATCGGAAAACTAGGCGGCTTAGGTGTTTTAAATCTGGAAGGCCTCTGGACTCGTTATGACGATCCGCGTATTCCACTTGGTGAAATCGCATCGATGCCCGATAAACACGCAACGCGCCGTATGCAAGAAATCTATAGCGCTCCAATTCGCCCAGAGTTAATTAAAGAACGTATTAAAATGATTCGCGATGCCGGTGTAACCGTTGCTGCATCCCTTTCTCCACAGCGCACTGCCGAACTGCATAAAGCGGTGATCGATGCCGGAGTTGATATCTTCGTAATTCGTGGCACCACAGTTTCAGCAGAACATGTCGGAAACGATGAATCAGCGCTTAACTTGAAGAAATTTATCTACGAACTAGATGTACCAGTGATTGTTGGTGGCGTTGCCACAGCAACTGGCGCACTTCACTTGATGCGCGCCGGCGCTGCTGGTGTCTTAGTCGGATTCGGTGGCGGAGCCGCTCACACAACCCGTAAGGTTTTAGGAATTGAAGTTCCGATGGCATCTGCCGTTGCTGAAGTTGCCGCTGCGCGCCGCGAATATTTAGATGAATCTGGTGGACGTTACGTACACGTAATTGCAGATGGTTCTGTTGGTCGCTCCGGAGATATTGCAAAAGCAATTGCTTGTGGAGCCGACGCAGTAATGATGGGTTCACCACTTGCTAAAGCAGTTGAAGCACCTGGACTTGGTTGGCACTGGGGATCAGAAGCTCATCACCAAGAGTTGCCACGTGGCGAACGTGTAAATGTTGGCACTGTTGGTTCTATCGAAGAAATTTTGCTTGGCCCATCGCACACATCAGATGGTTCTATGAACTTATTCGGTGCACTTCGCCGCGCAATGGCTACATCTGGTTACTCAGATGTGAAAGCTTTCCAGCGCGTAGAAGTCATTATTCACGGGGCTTAATAGTTTGAATTCTAAAAGCGGAGTCTTAGTCGTCGATTTCGGCGCGCAGTACGCACAGCTGATCGCACGTCGCGTGCGCGAAGCAAATGTTTACTCTGAAATTGTTCCATCGCACATTACCGCTGCAGAAGTGAGTGCAAAAAATCCGCAAGCAATAGTTTTATCGGGCGGACCATCAAGTGTTTATGCCGACCACGCACCTAAATTCGATGGCGAAATATTAAAGCTCGGAATTCCAGTCTTTGGAATCTGCTACGGTTTTCAAGCGATGGCTGTCGCTCTTGGCGGCGTGGTTAGCCAAACCGGTAAATCAGAGTTTGGTCGCACTGAGATAAAGGCTGAATCAACTTCAAAAATCTTCTCATCCCTTCCAGCAGTGCAAAGTGTATGGATGTCTCACGGTGATGCAGTCACTCAGGCACCAGCAGGCTTTAATATCTGCGCAGTAACAGCGGATACACCAATCGCAGCCTTTGAAGATGCCACCGGAAAGATTGCTGGAGTGCAATTTCACCCCGAAGTTCTGCACTCTGAACACGGCCAGGCGATTTTAAAAAATTGGTTAATCAATATTGCTGGTTGCCAACCTGATTGGACAACTGGCAATATCGCAGAAAATGAGATCGCCAAAGCGAAAACCTTAATTGGCAACAAGCGCGTTATTTGTGGTTTATCAGGCGGAGTAGATTCAGCGGTTGCGGCAGCAATTATTCAGCGCGCAGTTGGTTCACAACTCACTTGCGTCTTTGTTGATCACGGTCTCTTGCGCAGTGGTGAATCCGAGCAAGTACAGCGCGACTTTGTAGCAGCAACCGGTATTGATTTAGTTGTGGTCGATGCTGTTGACCAATTCCTTAACGCACTTGTAGGTGTGACCGATCCAGAAACTAAGCGAAAGATTATAGGCCGCGAATTCATTCGCTCCTTTGAAAAAGCAGCACGCGATATCGCAGCCGGTGGTGATGTGGAATTCTTAGTACAAGGCACTCTCTATCCCGATGTTGTGGAATCCGGTGGTGGCACAGGAACAGCAAATATCAAGTCACATCACAACGTTGGTGGCTTACCCGATGATTTGAAATTCACCTTAGTAGAACCGCTGCGCACGCTCTTTAAAGACGAAGTGCGCCAAGTTGGTTTAGAACTTGGACTTCCAGAAGAAATTGTTTGGCGCCAACCTTTCCCTGGCCCAGGTCTTGGTATTCGCATAATCGGTGAGGTGACTAAAGAGCGCCTGGATTTACTGCGCCACGCAGATTTGATTGCGCGCGAAGAGTTAAAGGCTGCCGGCCTGGATCGCCAGATCTGGCAATGCCCAGTTGTTTTATTGGCTGATGTGCGCAGCGTTGGAGTGCAAGGCGATGGCCGCACTTATGGCCATCCAATTGTTCTGCGTCCAGTATCCAGCGAAGATGCGATGACTGCAGATTGGTCACGCGTTCCATACGAAACTCTAGAAAAGATTTCTACTAGAATTACCAATGAAGTACGAGATGTAAATCGCGTTGTGTTGGATGTGACATCTAAGCCGCCTGGAACGATCGAGTGGGAATAACTATGAAAAGATTTACTGCGCTCTGTGCCCTGGCAATTGCCGTTAATTCTCTAGCATTTCTTCCGACATCCCAAGCCGAGGAACGTCCTCAGACAGTTGCTGGTTGCGCTAAACCAACTTCGAAATTGCGAGTACCTGACACGGTTAAGCAGCCCAAGAGCGTTGATAAGAAATTAGCAACAACAATGACTGTAACAACCAATTGCGGTGTGATAACGATTGCAATGAATCCAGCTGCGCCACAGACGGTGACAAATATGTCGGCGCTGGCTCGGGCGAAGTATTTTGATAAAACTTTTTGTCATCGCCTAACCACCGATTCGATGTATGTTCTTCAATGTGGTGATCCATCTGCGCAGAAAAACGGTTCACCTGGATCCTGGAAGGGCTATCAAGATGAAAATTTGCCTAAAGGTAAAGGGATCAACTACCCAGCGGGCACGGTAGCAATGGCGAACTCTGGTCCAATGACCAATGGCAGCCAATTTTTCTTGGTCTACAAGGACACTACTCTGCCTGCGAAATATTCGATTTGGGGCAAGATCACCAGCGGATTGCCGCTCTTGTTGGAGCTTGAAAAAGTTGGTGCCTACAGAATAGACAAGATATCGGGTAAGGCTTATTACTCAGACGATGGTTATCCGATTCAGCAAGTAGAAATTAAAACAGTAACAGTTCGTTAATTTGTATGAACTATCTTAAAAGCTTCTGCAATACGACCATCTGGCAATCCACCAATACCTGCATTGCGCTGGCCCCACTCGCGAACCATATTTTCTAACTCTTTATTGTGTGCTGTTTGTGATGCATGCGCGTGAAGCGCTCTCATCTTTAAATCAAAGGTATCTGTGATATCTACCCAGTGATCTGGATGCGCAAATCCCATCATCCAAACTTCTTTAACGCGATGTGGTTGTAATCCTTCGCTATCCAAAAGATCGGTAAAAGCAAAAGGATTTCGTGCATCGGGATACACCGCTTGTATCGCAGCTTCACCTGCTGCTAAGTGATCGGGATGGCTTGCACCGATTCGATCCCAGTTACGTTCAGGAGATTGGCAGACCATGCGATCTGGTTTGCTGATGCGAATACGTCGAACAATATCTTTGCGAAGCGCCAGCGTTGGTTCGAGGTGGCCGTCTACATAATTTAAAAATGTAATGTCAGTAACGCCAATTGCCGCACCAGCTGCGCGCTGTTCGCGTTGCCGGATTGCGGGCATCTCTTCTTTTGCGAACCCTGACTCTTCGCCACCTTGATCGCCATTTGTGCAGAAGACATATGCAACCTCGATGCCTGCTTTAACCCATTGTGCGATAGTTCCGGATGCGCCAAAGTCTGAGTCATCGGGATGAGCGTTAATCACGAGTACACGTTTGATTTCAGAATTTGGTAGCGGCTCCATGACAGTCAAGCCTAATAGACTCCGCGCCATGGTTGATACAGATGCACTGCTCGCGGGGCTTAATCCGCAGCAACAGAAAGCTGTCATCCATCAAGGTGCGCCACTCCTAGTTGTTGCCGGCGCAGGATCTGGGAAAACTCGCGTCTTAACACGGCGCATCTCCTATTTAATGGCTGCACGCGGGGTGCGGCCATATGAAATCTTGGCGATCACATTTACAAATAAAGCAGCCGGCGAAATGAAAGAGCGAGTCACAGATCTCGTTGGGCCAGTTGCAAAATCTATGTGGGTCTCAACTTTCCATTCGGCTTGCGTTCGATTACTGCGCCAAGAAATTGAACGCTTGGGTTACAGCAGCACATTTAGTATCTACGATTCTGCAGATTCGCAGAAGTTAATCTCGCGGGTGATGGAGACTTTAAACCTTGATCCCAAGCGTTATCCACCCCGCCAATTTCAATCTCTAATCTCTAACGCAAAAAATGAACTCCAGACTCCATACCAATACCTCTCAGCTGCCCAAAATCAATTTGAAACAATCGTTGCCGATGTTTACACAATGTATGAAAAGCGCTTACAACAGGCTAACGCTTTGGATTTTGATGATTTGATAATGAAGACGGTTCAGGTTCTTCAACAATTCCCAGAAACCAAAGCGCGCTTTCGGTCGCGCTTTCGCCACATCCTGGTTGATGAATACCAAGATACAAATCATGCGCAATATATGTTGGTTAAGGAGTTAACCGGTGCTGAAGGCGATGGTTTTCCGCTGGCCGAGCTCTGCGTCGTCGGCGATGCCGACCAGTCAATTTACGGTTTCCGTGGCGCAACTATCCGAAATATTCTGCAATTTGAAGTTGATTACCCCAATGCAGCGACAGTTTTGCTCGAACAAAATTATCGCTCCACCCAGAATATTCTCAACGCCGCTAATGCAGTTATTACTCAAAATGAGTCTCGCAAAGAGAAGAACCTTTGGTCAGATGCTGGATCAGGTGCACCGCTTGTCGGGTACGTCGCCGAATCCGAATACGACGAAGCAGAGTTTGTGAAAGATGAGATTCGCTCGTTGCAAGATATGGGACATTCCAATCCAGGCGATACCGCGGTCTTTTATCGCACAAACGCCCAGTCTCGTATCTTCGAAGAAATCTTTATGCGCGCGGCAATACCTTACAAAGTAGTTGGTGGACTGCGCTTTTATGAGCGGAAAGAAGTTAAGGATTTACTGGCTTATTTGCGGGTGCTGGCAAACCCAAATGATGAGGTTTCACTTCGCCGCGTGATCAACTTTCCCAAACGCGGTATCGGCGATCGCGCCCTTGAAGAAGTTGAAATCTTTGGCGATGCGCAAGGCATCTCGTTCTGGCACGCGCTCTTACGTGTTTCCGAAGCAACTGCCGTGCCCAATAAAGCATCGCAATCAATTACCCAATTCACCTCGATGTTAACCGCGCTAGCTTTATTAGTTGAAGCCAAGACCAAGCCATCTGTAATTATTGAAGCGGTACTAGAACAATCAGGTCTACTCATCGAACTTGAAGCCAGTACCGACCCACAAGATGAAGTTCGAGTTGAGAATTTAAAGGAACTCGTTTCAGCATCTATGGAATATGAAGAGCGTCCCTTTGAGGAGCTCGGTGAAGATGAAGAAGTTTCTTTATCCGGATTCCTTGAAAAAGTTTCACTTGTTGCAGATGCCGATGAGATCCCAGACGGCGAAGATCACGGGGGAGTCGTCACGCTGATGACTCTGCACACCGCAAAAGGGTTGGAATTTCCCACAGTGTTTCTCACCGGAATGGAAGATGGAATCTTTCCGCACGCCCGCACCCTCGATGACCCAAAAGAGATTGAAGAAGAACGGCGTTTGGCATACGTTGGTTTAACGCGCGCCGAAAAACGTTTATATATTTCTCGTGCCGAGTACCGCTTAACTTTTGGAAGCCCAAAATATAATCCTGGTTCACGTTTCTTAGATGAGATTCCAAGTGATTTGATTGAATGGAAGAACGAGACACGATCAAAATCTTCATCCGGCAGTTCTGCAATTCGCAGAACACGCGTTGCTACTACTGCGCCTCCGCGTGCAACTGGTAAAAAATCTTCAGCGATGGTTCTCGAAGTTGGACAGCGTGTGTCACATGACACATTCGGACTTGGTACGGTCGTGGAGATCGCTGGGGAAGGTGATAAATCTGAGGCGACAGTCAATTTCGGCCAGTACGGCGATAAAAGACTGCTGCTGCGCTATGCGCCAGTGGTGGTTCTGTGACCCGCACCAAGGCTTAGGATTACCCCTATCCACTAGCGAAAAGAAGAGCTAGTAAATCGTCGAAACGGTAAATATCTGTGGATCTCTTTGAATACCAAGCACGCGATCTCTTTGAAAAACATGGCGTACCCGTACTGGCTGGCGCAGTAGCAACTACCGAAGATGAAGCATTTAAAGCCGCATCTGCAATGGGTGGAAAAGTTGTAGTCAAGGCGCAGGTAAAAGTTGGTGGACGCGGCAAAGCAGGCGGAGTAAAACTTGCAGTTGATGCAAGCGATGCCAAAGAGAAAGCCGGTGCGATTCTCGGGATGGATATTAAAGGGCACACTGTTCATCAAGTGATGATCGCCCAAGCCGCCCCAATCGTTGACGAGTATTACATTTCAATTTTATTAGATCGCTCAAATCGCACCTTCTTAGTAATGGCATCTGTTGCCGGCGGTATGGATATCGAAGAAGTTGCGCGCACAGCCCCAGAAAAATTGGCGAAAGTTCCAGTCACCGCCGTAGATGGAATTTCTCAAGCGAAAGCAAAAGAGATCATCGCTCAAGCAAAATTTCCCGCAGATATCGCAGACCAAGTCGCAGATGTTCTGGTAAAACTCTGGGAGACTTTTCAATCTGAAGATGCAACGCTGGTTGAAGTCAATCCACTTGTAAAAACCGAAGATGGTCGCATCATTGCCCTCGATGGAAAAGTTACTCTCGATGAGAACGCTGAATTTCGTCAGCCAGATCATGCAGCACTTGTTGATCACGCTGCCGCGAATGCTTTAGAAGCAGCGGCGAAAGAAAAGGGTTTGAACTACGTAAAACTCGAAAACGGTCAAGTCGGAATTATCGGCAATGGCGCGGGTTTGGTGATGTCAACTCTCGATGTCGTTGCCTATGCTGGTGAAAAATTTGGTGGAATGCGCCCGGCGAACTTCCTAGATATTGGTGGAGGAGCTTCGGCTCAAGTGATGGCTGATGGGCTTTCAATTATTTTGGGAGATCCTGATGTAAAGAGCGTATTTGTAAATGTATTTGGCGGAATCACTGCTTGTGATGCCGTTGCAAATGGCATTGTCCAAGCGCTAGAACTACTTGGAGCAAAGGCTACAAAGCCGATCGTTGTGCGCCTAGATGGCAATAACGTTCTAGAAGGTCGCGCAATTCTTACTGCAGCAAACCATCCTCTGGTTGAGCAAGCGGAAACTATGGATGGTGCAGCATCACGTGCTGCAGAATTGGCGGCAAAGTAATGTCTATCTTTATTAATTCCACTAGCAAAGTAATTGTGCAGGGTATGACTGGTTCTGAAGGAACCAAACACACTCGCCGTATGTTGGCATCAGGCACAAAAGTTGTCGGAGGCGTTACACCCGGCAAAGGCGGTCAGATCGTTGATATAGATGGTCACCAACTTCCCGTTTTCAATACCGTTGCTGAAGCGATCGCTGCAACAGCAGCAAATGTTTCGGTCGTTTTCGTCCCACCTAAATTTGCTAAAGCGGCGGTCATTGATGCAATCGATGCCAAGATGCCGCTGGTTGTTGTTATCACCGAAGGAATTCCGGTGCACGATTCGGCTTACTTCTACGCTTACTCATTGCAAAAGGGAACAACGCAAATTATTGGCCCTAACTGCCCAGGGTTAATTAGTCCAGAGCAATCAAATGTAGGAATTATTCCGGCGAATATTACAAAGCGCGGTCCGATTGGACTTGTTTCAAAATCTGGAACTCTTACTTATCAGATGATGTACGAACTTCGCGACATTGGATTCTCAACTGCGGTTGGAATCGGTGGAGACCCAGTAATCGGAACAACTCATATTGATTGTTTAAAGGCTTTTCAAGATGATCCTGAAACAAGTGCAATCGTAATGATCGGAGAGATCGGTGGAGATGCAGAAGAACGCGCTGCTGCATTTATCGCTGAATATGTAACCAAGCCAGTTGTTGGATACGTTGCTGGATTTACTGCTCCTGAAGGAAAGACCATGGGACATGCTGGCGCGATTGTTTCTGGTTCTTCTGGAACAGCTCAGGCAAAGAAAGATGCGCTAGAAGCAGCGGGTGTAAAAGTGGGACAGACTCCGAGCGAAACAGCGCGCTTAATGCGCGCCATACTCGGTCTCTGAGATAGCCCATGTTGCAACGTGTCCTTGCGGTCTCGTTTGCACAAGTCTTACGTACCGTTGCAATTCTGCTTTTACCACTTGGCTTTATTTCACTAATCGCTTGGGCCACAGCGGGCAGCGCAACTGGCAATACATCAGATCCAATGCGCGCGGCAATTTGGTTGTGGCTTGGCGCGCACCATATTCCGTTTTTCTTAAATGGATCAGCAACTGGATATCTCTCGTATCTACCGATTGGCGCGATGCTGTTGCCATTTTTTGCACTGCGCAATGGTTTTGGACGCGCCCTTTCTAAGTTACACGGTGATTTTCACAATGTCGCAAGCGTTCGGTCGATCTTTGCAGGTCAATATGCACTCATCGTGACACTGCTTGCTTTGGCTAGCAAATCTCCCAATGTGAGTCCGCAATGGTACCTAGCACCTGTCTTCTCATTTCTAATCGCTTATCTAGCATCACTCACCGGAGGATCGCGTTTGCGCATGTCTGCTGCAGTGAGTTACGCAACTCGAGTGCTGGCGATTCTTCTAGGATTCTCATTTATCTTCTTGGCTATCGCAATATTCACAAATATGTCTACCTTTAAAAATATTGCAATTGTTCTACAACCCGGTTTCTTTGGAGCACCTCTACTCTTGGCACTAAATCTCTTTTATCTGCCGAATCTGGCAGTCTCAGTTCTCGCATATTTCACTGGAACCGGATTCGCAGTTGGTGGCGGAACTCTTGTTTCACCATTTATTCACCGCCTTGGTGAAATTCCTGCGCTACCGATTTTGGCGGTCTTGCCAACTTCATCATCTAAGTGGGCGCTACTTGCTGTTGGATTTGTAATTGCACTCGGTGCGCTAATGGCCACCTGGGCGCTTACTTCCAGCTCTCGCTCTTTATTTCAAGCAGTTGTCCTGATTGCAATTTCACTCTCAGCAATTGCATATTTGGCTAGCGGTTCGTTGATGACTGAAGCGATGAGCGCAGTCGGTGTTTCAATATGGAAATTAACGCTATCAATTACTGTTCAAATTGGGCTTGGAATAGCAGCTTTAGTCTTCATTCCTCAAATTAAATTACGGTCGCGTTAATGAAGCAGGCGCGCATTGTTTTACTTGCTTCAGGAAGTGGCTCAATTGCGCAGGCGATAATCGATGCTGTTGCCAACAAAACTCTGGATGCGCTGATAGTTGGGTTGATAAGTGATCAACCTGGAGCTCAGGTTTTAACGCGCGTGAGCGATGCCAAGATCCCAGCATTTGTAATTCCGATGAACCAAGATCGCAAGACGTGGGATCAAGAAATTCAAAATAAATTAATCGCACTTAAGCCAGATTTGGTAGTCAGCGCGGGATTTATGCGAATTTTATCTAGTGAATGTGTATCTAACTTTCGCATTGTAAATAGCCATCCAGCCTTGCTGCCACTCTTTCCGGGCGCTCACGCTGTCCGCGATGCGCTAGCCGCGGGTGCAACCCAGACCGGAACCACAATTCACTGGGTAGATAAAGGCGTGGATACTGGCGAGATTATTGCTCAGGAAAGTGTGGAAATAACATCTACTGATACCGAAGCCACGCTGCATGAACGCATTAAGATTGTCGAACGACGTCTCTATGTTGCAACGCTGCAGCAACTTCTAACTAATCTCGTGAGGTCCTGATGGCAGATCGCAAACCTATTCGCCGCGCACTGGTCAGCGTCTACGATAAAGATCGCTTACTCGAACTTGGCGCTGTGCTGAGCAAGGCTGGGATAGAAATTATCTCCACTGGTTCAACAGCTAAAACTTTGCAGGGTTCAGGAATCGCAGTTACCGAAGTCAGCGAATATACCGGCTTTCCAGAGATTATGGGCGGCCGTGTTAAAACTCTTCACCCCAAAATCCATTCTGGAATTTTGGCTGATCAAGATAATTTAGAACATTTAAAGGCGATTGCAGATTTAGATATTGCACCTTTTGATTTAGTGATAATCAATCTTTATCCATTTGCCGAAACAATTGCATCTGGTGCCGAATATGCCGAATGCATTGAGCAGATTGATATTGGCGGCCCATCCATGTTGCGTGGTGCCGCAAAGAACCACGGCTCAGTCGCGGTGATTTCAAAGGTTGCCCAATATGACGCGCTAATTAAAGCAATTAGCGCCGGAGGAACCACCCTCGAGGAACGCCGCAACTTTGCCCTACAAGTTTTCCGCACAACAGCTGAATACGATTTAGCGATCGCCAGTTGGATGGGCACTCAAATAAGCACGGATATTCCAGATTGGTTTGGTTTAATTTGGAAGCGGGAATCTTCACTACGTTATGGAGAAAATCCCCATCAGAGCGCTGCTATTTATCGCGGCGGACCCGCCGGAATTGTTAATGCAATACAAAGCCACGGTAAAGAGATGTCATTTAATAATTACACAGATGCCGATGCGGCTTGGCGTGCAGCTCTTGATCACGCCGAACCTTGCGTTGCCATTATTAAACATGCCAACCCATGTGGAATTGCAACAGGAGCTGACATTGCTGCGGCATATCTAGCAGCGCATGCCTGTGATCCAGTTTCCGCATTCGGTGGAGTCATCGCCGCAAATCGTAAAGTCACTGTCGCAATGGCCGAACCACTTTCTCAGATTTTTACTGAAGTAATCATCGCTCCCGAATACGAACCAGCAGCGTTAGAAATCTTGATGAAAAAGCCATCGATTCGTATCTTGACTTGTCCAAATACAACTCTGTCACCACTTGAAATTCGCCCAGTATCTGGGGGAGTACTCCTTCAAAACACTGACAAGATTGATGCCCCTGGTGATAATTGCTTAAATTGGAAGCAAGTAACTGGCGAAAAAGTTTCGCAAGAAGTATTAGCAGATCTGCTATTTGCTTGGCGCGCAGTACGCGCCGTTAAGAGCAACGCCATCTTGTTGGCTAAGAACGGTGCCGCAGTTGGAATTGGTATGGGTCAGGTGAATCGCGTTGATTCTGCCCGACTTTCAATTGATCGCGCGGGAGAGCGATCCAAGGGCAGTGTTGCTGCCAGCGATGCCTTCTTCCCATTTGCTGATGGGCTACAAATTTTGATCGATGGTGGAGTAACGGCCGTTGTTCAGCCAGGTGGAAGCGTGCGTGATGAAGAAGTAATCGCCGCCGCAAATGCCGCAGGAATAGCTATGTTCTTCACCGGAACACGACACTTCTCGCATGCGTAACTTCGCTTGCTACGAGCGCTTCTAATAGGATCACGCATATGAGCGCAACAATTCTGGATGGCAAAGCTTTAGCGGCTTCCATAAAGCAGGATTTAACAGCGCGCGTCAAAGAGCTTCAGAAGAAAGGTATTACACCTGGCTTAGGAACAATCTTGGTAGGTGATGATCCAGGATCGCACTCATATGTCGATGGGAAACATCGTGACTGCCAGGAAGTTGGGATCACTTCTATTCGCGTTGATTTAAAGGCGGATGCAACTGAGTCTGAAGTTCTGGCAGCAATTAAAGATTTGAATTCTGCTAAAGAATGCTCAGGTTATATTGTTCAACTTCCTTTGCCGAGCGGTATAAATACCCAGAAAGTTTTGGAAGCGATTGATCCGGCAAAAGATGCCGACGGATTGCATCCGATGAATTTAGGAAGACTTGTGGCAGGTTATAAAGCACCACTGCCTTGCACTCCTCGCGGCATCGTTGAAATAATTAACCACTATAAAATTCCACTAAGTGGAGCAGAAGTCGTAGTCATTGGTCGCGGCCTTACCGTTGGTCGACCACTGGGTCTATTGCTAAATCGCAAGCAAGAAAACGCCACCGTGACCCTGACTCACACCGGAACCAAAGATTTAGCAGCACACACTAAGCGCGCCGACATAATCGTGGCAGCGATTGGTAGCCCACACTTCTTAAAGGCTAAAGATGTAAAGAGCGGCGCAACCGTTTTAGATGTTGGAATATCACGAACCGACTCCGGATTAGTCGGTGATATAGATCCCGACGTTATGGAAGTTGCCGCTTTCTTTGCACCAATGCCAGGAGGCGTTGGTCCAATGACGCGCGCTATGTTGTTAACGAATGTGGTTGAATCTTGCGAAAGATAAACTTGCTCGGGATGCGACTTGCCTACCTAATTATTGCTTTGGGCTTTATAGCCGGGGTATTTTCATATGTTCGGCTGGGCTCAATTGCGATCGCACTTGGTATGAGCGTTATCACTCTCGCACATTGGGAATCAGGGAAAAGTGGCAAAATCGAGCGATATTTAGCGTTAGGGATCGCGCTGGCGCTATTTGCGGTGGCAATTTCGCTACCGCGTGGGTTGTAGAGTTTATCTTGACGTCAAGAGAAAGAGTTCGCTATGTCTAAGAAAGTAACCGTTGTAGGCGCAGGATTTTATGGATCAACTACTGCACTCCGTTTAGCCGAATACAACATCTTCGACACTGTTGTTCTTACAGATATTCTCGAAGGTAAGCCAGAAGGCCTAGCCCTGGACATGAATCAATCTCGCGCAATCGAAGGATTTGAAACAAAAATTATCGGCGCAACAACAACTGCTGATGGCGCAGGTTATGAAGCAACTGCAAACTCTGATGTGGTCGTGATTACCGCAGGACTGCCGCGCAAGCCCGGTATGAGTCGAATGGACTTGATTGGCGTAAATGCCGGAATTGTTCGCGGAGTAGCCGAAAACATTGCAAAGCATTCTCCAAATGCAGTAATTATCGTGGTCTCAAATCCACTTGATGAAATGACTGCGCTTACGCAGCTCGCAACCAACTTTCCGAAGAACCGCGTGATGGGCCAAGCAGGAATGTTAGACACCGCCCGCTTCACTAACTTTGTCGCGGAAAAATTGGCAGTGCAAGTATCAGCTGTAAAAACTTTAACTCTTGGCTCTCACGGTGACACAATGGTTCCGGTTCCAAGTCGCTGCACCGTAAACGGAAAGCCACTTACAGATCTGCTTTCACAAGCAGAAATTGATGAGTTAGTAGATCGCACTCGCAATGGCGGCGCTGAAGTTGTTGCGCTACTTAAAACCGGTTCGGCTTACTACGCACCTTCTGCCGCAGCAGCTCGTATGGCTAAAGCGGTGATCGAAGATTCTGGTGCAGTGATGCCAGTTTGTGCATGGGTGGATGGCGAATACGGAATTTCTGGTGTTTATCTCGGCGTAGAAGCTGAGATCGGTCGCAGCGGAGTGCAGAAAGTCGTTGAAACTAAACTCACTGATTCAGAACTTACTGGGTTGAAAGAAGCTGCTGAAGCAGTTCGTGCCAAGCAAGCGGATGTACAAACACTTTAATATCCAAAATATTTGACGATATAGAAAAACAAGGGAAGCGGATATGAGCAAAATCAAGGTAACAGGCACTGTTGTTGAACTCGACGGTGATGAGATGACCCGCATTATTTGGCAGTTCATCAAGGATTCATTGATCCTTCCTTACCTAGATGTAAACCTTGAGTACTACGACTTGGGTATGGAGCATCGCGATGCAACCAATGATCAAGTAACCATTGATTCTGCTCGCGCTATCCAAAAGCACGGTGTTGGTATCAAATGCGCAACTATCACTCCAGATGAAGCGCGCGTTGAAGAATTTGGTCTGAAAAAGATGTGGAAGTCTCCAAACGGAACCATCCGCAATATTTTAGGTGGCGTGATCTTCCGCGAACCAATCATTATCTCCAATGTGCCACGTTTGGTGCCGCACTGGACTAAGCCGATTGTTATCGGGCGCCACGCATTCGGTGATCAGTACCGCGCTACCGATTTTAAAGTCCCAGGTCCTGGCAAATTAACTATCTCCTTTGTTCCTGAAGATGGATCTGCGCCAATAAACTCTGAAGTTTTTAACTTCGAGTCATCTGGTGTAGCCATGGCTATGTACAACGTAGATGATTCAATTCGCGATTTTGCACGCGCATCACTTAACTATGGATTACTTCGTAAATTCCCAGTTTACCTATCTACAAAAAATACAATTCTCAAGGCATACGACGGCCGCTTTAAAGATATCTTTGAAGAGATATTCCAAGCTGAATTTAAGCCGCAATTTGAAGCCGCTGGTATTTGGTATGAACACCGCTTAATTGATGACATGGTTGCAATGTCACTTCGCATGGAAGGCGGATATGTTTGGGCCTGTAAGAACTACGACGGTGATGTGCAATCAGATACCGTCGCACAAGGTTATGGCTCACTTGGCTTGATGACATCAGTGCTTATGACTCCAGATGGAAAGATCTGCGAATCAGAAGCGGCTCACGGAACAGTTACCCGCCACTATCGTGACCATCAAGCAGGAAAAGCAACTTCAACAAATCCAATTGCTTCAATCTTTGCCTGGACTCAGGGCTTAGCTCACCGTGCGAAGTTGGATAAGAACGAAGAGCTAGCTAAGTTCTGCGCAACTCTTGAACGAGTCTGTATTGAAACCGTTGAATCTGGCAAGATGACTAAAGACCTTGCCTTTTTGATTTCAAAGACCGCTCCGTGGCAGACAACCCAAGAGTTCCTGAATTCAATCGATGAAAATCTGAAAGTGGCGATGGCCTAATAATGCTTTCTAACCAGCCTGGTGCGATTGCCCTTGTTGGTTCTGGTGAATATTTACCGCAAGCGCAGTCACTCGAAAGCGAGCTCTTGCGGCTAGCAATTTCAAGAGGCAAGAGAAACACTTTTATTCAAATTCCAACTGCCGCTAGCAAAGAAGGCAGCGACAGTTTAGATTTCTGGAAATCGCGCGGAGCAGATCAAGGAATACGGATCGGCTGCGAAGTTAAATACCTGCCGGTCCTAAATCGCGAAGATGCGCATAATCCGCAATGGATCGAAGATGTTAAAGACGCCGGCCTAATTTATTTCTCAGGCGGGGATCCAGTTCACTTGGCAGATACTTTTCGAGACACCCCTTTATGGTCGGCAATTGTTTCATCATGGAAATCTGGTGCATCACTGGCTGGATGTTCGGCAGGTGCGATGGCCTTTGGCGGAAAGATTATTGGAATTCGCAGGTCGCATATCAGCGAGGGCCTTAAATTATTGCCTGATATTGAAGTAATTCCGCATTACGATAAATTTTTAGGATGGCTTCCTGATCGAGTGAGTGCAGCGATAATTCGCCCAGATGCAGATACAACGCTAGTCGGCATAGATGAAGATACCGCATTGGTATTTACAGATGTTTGGCGCAAATACGGTCGCGGCAAAATTCACATATTAAGAGGAAGCCTAGAGTTTTCTTAAGTGATAATTATAAAAATAACCCCCACCAGATCACCGGTGGGGGTTATTTTTAACTATTACTTTAAGCGCTCTCCAGTTGCAGAGTTAAAGAGGTGAACCGAATTTGCTACTGCAGAAACGGTAACTGTTTCACCTGGCTGCGGAGGATTTTTTGGATCCCAACGAACAATTACTTGCGCACCTTCATCACCAGATTGCGCGAATTTCACTGAAGCATCAGCGGGTCTGCCGTAAACAAATGCATCTGCGCCGAGTTCTTCAACTACTTCTACTACAACCTTAAATCCACTGGCAGCGGGTGCGAAACCTTCGGGACGGATACCCACAGTGACGGTGCCACCAGCAGATCCTGGTACATCAATTGCGAGATCACCGAGAATCGCTTTGCCACCACTAACAGGTGCGGCAAGCAGGTTCATTGCAGGAGATCCGATAAAGCCGGCAACGAAAGCATTTGCTGGACTTTCGTAAAGATTACGTGGGGTATCTACTTGCTGAAGTAGGCCATCCTTTAGAACTGCAACGCGATCACCCATTGTCATCGCTTCAACTTGGTCGTGAGTTACATAGACGGTTGTGATTCCTAAGCGGCGCTGTAGCGCAGCGATTTGTGTACGAGTTGCAACACGCAACTTCGCATCAAGGTTTGAAAGAGGTTCATCCATAAGGAAGACCTGTGGCTCGCGCACAATCGCGCGACCCATTGCAACGCGCTGACGTTGGCCACCCGAAAGAGCTTTTGGCTTGCGCTCTAGGTATGGTTCAAGGTCTAGCAACTTCGCTGCTTCACCAACGCGCTTATCGCGTTCTTCTTTGGCAACTCCGGCGATTTTTAGCGCGAAGCCCATATTTTCTGCAACAGTCATGTGTGGGTAAAGTGCATATGACTGGAAGACCATTGCGATATCGCGATCTTTTGGTGCGACATTTGTTACATCGCGGTCTCCGATAAGAATTCGACCTTCGTCAACTTCTTCAAGACCTGCCAACATGCGAAGTGATGTTGACTTACCGCAACCTGATGGACCAACAAGAACTAGAAACTCGCCGTCATTAACGGTTAGATTCAATTTGTCGACTGCAGGTTTGGTAGTGCCTGGATATGTACGTGTAGCGTTTTCGAATATTACTGATGCCATGACAGATACTTCCTTCTCCGGGCAGGTACGTGCCCGACGGTCCGAGGATGAAGGTGCTAGCCGGGTGGCTAGGCTCGGCAAGGATAATGCACATAATTCAGCAAAGGCAATCAGGCTAAACCAGGTTTCTTTAGCCAATCAGGGCTCGGGTTAAAGGGCAAAAGAAGTAGAATTTGCAACATCATGGACCCATACCCGATTGGTTCGTTACTGGGCGACTTAGCCACCGTAGCCGGCCTCATCATGCTCGGCTCACTCTTTGTTGCAGCCGAAATCGCACTGATATCTCTTCGTGAAAGTCAGATTCGCCAAATCTCAGCCAAAGGTAAACGTGGCGCAAAAGTTGCACAGCTTGCAGCCAACCCAAATCGCTTCTTAGCCGCAGCACAGGTTGGTGTGACTGTTTGCGGATTCTTATCTGCCGCCCTCGGTGCTGAAAAACTTGGAGTTTACGTAATTCCACAACTTGTTGAACTAGGGCTAACTAATGATGTTGCAAATGTAACTTCACTCGTTGGTATAACTCTTGTCATCGCATATTTTTCTCTCGTCTTTGGTGAGTTAGTTCCGAAACGTTTAGCGCTTTTTCGTACGGAAGAGATTGCCCTTTGGAGTTCTGGCGCTATTGATTTAACTGCCAAGTTTTTCCGTCCAGTTATTTGGCTGCTATCACGCTCTACAGATATTGTCGTTCGCGCTTTCGGAGTTGATCCAAAAGAACAACGAAGTCAAATGTCGGAAGAGGAGTTACTCGATCTAGTTAGCGGCCATGCTGCGCTGACTGCGGAAGAGCGCGATATCGTAGAAGAAGTCTTTAATGCATCAGAGCGCCAAGTGCATGAAGTTATGGTGCCGCGCACCGAGGTAGATTTTATGGATGCCTCACTTACAGTTGGTAAGGCGATCGCACTCGCTGTCGATCGGGCACACTCTCGCTATCCGGTAGTTCGTGGTTCTACTGATGAAGTAATCGGATTCATTCACGTTCGCGATTTATTGGATACATCTCTAGTAAGTGCTGGCGGAAAGATTCAAGAGTTAGTTCGTAACATAATGTTCTTGCCTGGCACAAAGGGAGTACTTCCTGCGCTAACTGAGATGCGAAACCAACGCCAACACTTAGCAATTGTGCTCGATGAATATGGCGGCACCGATGGCATTGTTACTTTGGAAGATTTAGTGGAGTGCCTAATCGGTGACATCAAGGATGAATACGACAGTGATGATGAAGAAGTCTCGGCGCAAGCGCGAACAGGTGATTTTGAAGTAGATGGACTGATTTCACTCGATGATCTGCGAGATCAAACTGGCATTGATATTCCAGATGGTCCATACGAAACAGCAGGAGGATTTGTTATGCACTTTTTAGGGCGGATCCCTGTTATCAATGATGTGGTTGGCATAAACGGTATTCGTATCACCGTTTTAACCATGGAAGGCAAGCGCGCGGGGCAGTTACTGATATCGCGTAGTTAGCGATCCGTGCGAGAATAACAACATGTCCAAGCGCATCCTTTCTGGCATTCAGCCGACGAGCGACTCGTTCCACCTTGGGAATTATCTGGGTGCGCTAAAGCAGTGGGTGGAGCTTCAAGAAGGAAATGATGCTTTTTACTGCATCGTAGATTTGCATGCGCTTACCGGCGAAATTGATCCCGCACTTTTGCGGAAGAGAATTTTGACATCGGCAGCACAATTGATTGCTCTCGGAATTTCGCCCGAGAAGTCGACTCTATTTGTTCAATCACATGTCTCCGAACACAATCAACTCGGTTGGATTATGGAATGTATCGCTGGCTTTGGCGAAGCAAATCGCATGACTCAATTTAAAGATAAATCTGCCAAAGGTGGCGCAGATTCAGCTCGCGTTGGCTTATTTACATATCCAATGTTGCAAGCCGCCGACATTCTTTTGTATCAAGCACACTATGTTCCGGTTGGTGAAGATCAGAGACAACATATTGAGTTAACTAGAGATTTAGCCACTCGCTTTAATACTCGCTTCGGAGAAACCTTCCGAATTCCTGAAGGTTACATTCTTAAATCTGGCGCTAAGATTTATGACTTACAAGAGCCGACAAATAAGATGAGCAAATCTTCCGGTTCCGCCGCTGGCGTCCTTGAAATTATGGATACTCCAGAGGCTAATGCCAAGAAGATAAAGAGCGCCACTACTGATGCAGGGCGGGAAGTTAAGTTTGATGAAAAAGATAAGCCAGGAATAAGTAACTTACTTACAATTCATTCTGCGCTTTCAGGTAAGAAAATTAGCGAGTTAGAGAATGAATTTGCCGGCAAAGGTTATGGTGACTTCAAAGGCGCAGTTGCTGAAGTAGTGGTGGAATATTTAAACCCAATCCGCGCCCGCGCCCTTGAATTATTGGAAGATGAGCGCCACCTCGTTCAAATCCTTCACTCAGGTGCCGATAAAGCGCGCACCGTGGCTAGCGCAACGGTCGCCGAAAGCTATAAGAATTTAGGTTTGGTGCTCTAATGAAAAAACGTTCGAGCGTTTTGATAATTGCGCTAGCCCTTGCGGCGACGCTAACCAGCCCCATTTCGGCTAACGCTGCAATCAAAGTTTGCATTGCTTATGACACTGGTGGACTTGGAGATCGTTCCTTTAACGATGCAACATTGGCGGGAGTCAAAAAAGCACAGACTAAATTCACCTTTACCTTTGAAGGTGTCGTAACAGATGGCACGGCTGCTGATCGAGTCAAACGCTTACGTAGCCTGACAGGTAAGAGTTGCGCAGTAATCATCGCTGTAGGTGCTGAGTACAAAAAAGCGGTAGATCAGGTATCTAGTGAATTTCCAAATACTCAATTCGCCATTATCGGTGATGCGACAATTGCCTCACTTAATGTAACTTCTATTGTATTTGCTGACGTGCAAGGCGCTTTCCTAGCAGGCTTTAGCGCTGCCTTAACAACGAAGACCGGAAAAGTCGGAATGATTACAACGCCATCGTCAGCTGATATCTATCAGAATGGCTTTTTAGCAGGTGTTGCAGCAAGTAAAAAGAAGGTCCGTACTTTTGTTAATTACACCGCAACTGATTTAGATCTTGCAGCCACCGCCTTAATTAAAATGGGAATTGATGTGATTTACACAGCAACTTCAGGATCAGCCGATGATGCTTTTGACACTATTGTGAAAGCAAATACCGCAAAGAATCGCAAAAAGAGTGCTAGCGATGTCTACCTAATTCTTACCGAACCCGATTTGTATTTAAGAGTTACTCCAAATACCGCGAAATACTTAGTCGCATCTGTTGTTAAGCGAGTTGATAGCGCGGTTGAGGATCTAATTGCCGCTGCTGTCGACGAAAGCCAGATATCTGATGTACTCGATGCAGAGATCGGTATCTATGGCCGTCGCTACACAATTTCTGATAAAGGAATTGAAATTGTTCTCAAATCAAAAGCTTTAGGGGCGCAGGCTGCAGCAATAAATGCAGCGGCGATTGCGGCATATGCACGTTGATTGGGATTTACTAAAATCGCATGCAGTAACTGCGATGAAACAAGCCTATGCGCCTTACTCCAAATTCCCTGTGGGGGTTGCAGCTCTTGTAGATGATGGCCGAATAATTACTGGCTCCAACGTGGAAAATGCCAGTTATGGTCTCACTTTATGTGCCGAGTGTGGCCTGGTATCAACGTTAATTAATTCCGGTGGCGGACGGTTAATTGCATTTACTTGCGTTGATATCGCAGGAAATTATTTAATGCCGTGCGGGCGTTGTCGCCAGCTATTGCAAGAGCATGGAGGTTCAAATCTGCAGCTAATGACGGATACGGGTATTAGACCGTTATCAGAGCTTTTGCCTTGGGCATTTGGCCCTGAAGAGATTGATAAGCGTCTTGACTAAGCAGAGTAATTCAGGGATTGAACCATTTGCAGCTGTTGAAATTATTGCCGCAAAACGCGATCGCAACGAGTTAAGTGATAAACAAATCGACTGGACTGTCGATGCATATACACGCGGTGTAATCGCCGATGAGCAGATGTCAGCACTTCTAATGGCCATTCTTCTAAACGGAATGAATTCACGCGAAATTTCTCGTTGGACAAATGCCATGATTAATTCTGGTGAAAGAATGAATTGGTCTGCACTAGATCGACCAACTGCAGATAAGCATTCGACTGGCGGCGTTGGCGACAAAATTACCCTTCCTCTGGCACCGCTTGTTGCTGCCTGCGGTGGAGCAGTACCTCAGCTTTCTGGTCGCGGGTTAGGTCACACTGGTGGCACCTTAGATAAACTTGAATCGATTCCTGGTTGGCGTGCCTCACTATCAAATGCAGAGATGTTAAAAGTTTTGCAAGATACCGGAGCCGTAATTTGTGCGGCAGGAGCAGGGTTGGCACCGGCGGATAAAAAGTTATATGCCCTACGTGATGTAACTGCAACTGTAGAAGCCATCCCGCTGATTGCATCTTCAATTATGTCGAAGAAGATCGCCGAAGGAACTTCTGCACTAATTTTGGATGTTAAGACAGGAAGTGGAGCATTTATGAGTGATCCTGCCAAAGCAGGAGAACTTGCGCGCACTATGGTGCAACTTGGTCTAGATGCTGGAGTAAAAACTCGTGCACTCGTGACGGCGATGGATGTACCACTAGGACTCACTGCAGGAAATGCCCTTGAAGTACGCGAATCCATTGAGGTTTTAGCCGGCGGTGGACCTGCCGATGTTGTTGAGTTAACAATTCTTCTGGCGCGAGAGATGATTGATGCTGCCGAAATTGTAGGAAAAGATCCAGCAGATGCGCTTAAGGATGGTTCCGCAATGGATCATTGGAAGCGAATGATTGCTGCGCAAAATGGCAATCCAGATGCCAGGCTTCCAGTTGCCCAAGAAAAGCATGTTATTACTGCATCTGAATCAGGAATTATGACAAAGATGGATGCGATGAAAATTGGAGTCTCGGCTTGGCGGCTGGGTGCAGGTCGTTCGAAGCAAGGTGAAAAAGTTCAAGCCGGTGCAGGAATTGAAATGCATTCCAAGCCAGGTGAATACATTAAAAAGGGCCAACCTTTGCTGACCTTACACACTGATGAGCCAGCAAGATTCGAGCGCGCAATTGAAATTTTGACAGGCGCAATTATTATTGAAGAAAATGGCAAGGTAGATCGCCTGCCCCTAGTTATTGAGCGGATTACCGGATGAGTACCTTAAATAAAATTCCAGTTCCAGAGCAGATTAAACGTTTGCCCAAGGCTTTGCTGCATGATCACCTCGACGGTGGGCTCCGTCCGCAGACGATAATCGATATTGCTAAAGAGATCGGCCATGAGCTTCCGAGTTACGATGCTGCCGAACTCGCCGAATGGTTTCGCGCATCTTGTGACTCTGGATCACTAGTGCGTTACCTTGAAACTTTTTCACACACTGTCGCCGTAATGCAGCGCCGCGAAGATATTGTTCGTGTGGCACGTGAGTGTGCTGTTGATCTGGCTCGCGATGGAGTGGTTTACGCAGAAGTGCGAATGGCGCCAGAACTTTTAACAGAGAACGGCCTGACTTTATCTGCAGTGATTGAAGCGATTCTGGAAGGTTTTAGCACTGGTGAAAAAGAAGCAAAAACTGAAGGAAACACTATTCGCGTCACCTCTCTCCTTTGCGGAATGCGCCAGAATCAACTTTCGCAAGAAGTGGCTGAACTAGCCGTTAAATACCGCGAACGTGGCGTTGTTGGCTTTGATATCGCTGGTCCAGAAGATGGCTTCCCACCTAGTGATCAGCTAGACACCTTTGAATACCTTCGTCGTGAAAATGCGCACTTCACTATCCACGCCGGTGAGGCTTATGGACTTCCCTCAATCTGGGAAGCAATTCAACTCTGCGGCGCCGAACGCTTAGGACATGGTGTGCGCATAATCGACGATATCGATTTAAACCACACCCCACCACGACTTGGTCGACTTGCTGCTTATGTTCGCGACCGACGCATTCCTCTTGAGATGTGCCCTTCTTCAAATATCCAAACCGGAGCAGCAGCAAATTTTGCAGATCACCCGATCGGAGATTTGGCGAAATTGCGTTTCCGAGTAACAGTTAATACCGATAATCGCCTGATGTCGGCAACTTCAATGAGCCGTGAAATGACTGAACTAGTCACTGCATTTAATTGGAGTTTTTTGGATTTACAACGCGTGACCATAAATGCGCTAAAGAGTTCTTTTATTCCATTTGAAGAGCGTTTAGCAATTATTGAAACGGTAGTTAAGCCAGGCTATTTAGCAATTTCTGGAGAGTAAGTTTTAAACCCCGATTGGGTGCCAGACAGTCTTAGCTTCCATAAAGGCGTAAATCCGCGTTGGCGAAATCGCACCATCGAAACTATGAATACGTTTTAGGTTTTCGGCTCCCGCAACTTTAAGATCGGAGCGCTTCTTCTTATCAATTCCAGAAATATCGAAACCATCGATATCCATGTGCGAAGCAGCCCACGGAGCAAGTTCATCATGAGATCCAGTTAAAATATTTAACACGCCAGCAGGTAGATCACTTGTTGCTAATACTTCCGCAAAGGTCATCGCGGCAATGGCTGCCGATCCAGGAACCAAAGCGATCACGGTATTTCCAGAGACGATCGCTGGTGCAATTGCATCGATTAGCGCTAGGAAACTTTCAGCCGGGGCAACGGCGATAACTCCCTGCGGTTCTGGGATTGTGAAGTTGTAATAAGGGCCCGATACTGGGTTTGCAGCACCAAAAGCTGCCGATAACTTATCGCTCCAGCCTGCATACCAAACCCAGCGATCAATTGCGGCAAGTACTTCATCATGCGCTTTTTTCGGTGTCACTCCGCTAGCAAGAACAATTTCGTTAGCGAATTGATCAGCGCGACCTTCCAACATTTCGGCGATGCGATAGAGAATTTGTCCGCGGTTATATGCAGTGGCTTTCGCCCATCCACTTTGAGCCGCGCGGGCGGCAACGACGGCATCACGCAAATCTTTACGGGATGCAAGTGATGGGTTTGCGACAAATCCATTTTTGCTATTAGTAACTTCGTAGACGCGTCCAGATTCACTACGTGGGAAAGCGCCATTTATATATAACTTATATGTCTTCTTAACTTCTAAGCGTGGAGATGTCTTACTTGCAGAACTCTTCTTTGAAGAAGCCATTTACTTTCCCTCCTTCAAATATGCCGCTAAACCATGTTTGCCGCCTTCGCGACCCCAACCAGATTCTTTATAACCACCAAATGGTGAGGCAGGATCGAATTTGTTAAAGGTATTTGCCCAAACTACACCAGCACGAAGTTGCTGCGTCGCCCACAAGATTCGTGAGCCTTTCTCGCTCCAGACCCCGGCTGATAATCCAAATGGTGTGTTATTAGCTTTTTCAATCGCTTCTTGTGGAGTGCGGAAAGTGAGAATTGAAAGTACTGGTCCGAATATTTCTTCGCGTGCGATGCGATGGGCTTGGGTCACGCCGGTGAAGATTGTTGGTGCAAACCAGAAGCCCTTGGCAGATAAATTACAAGCTGGGCTCCATCGCTGTGCACCTTCTGCTTCACCCGCAGTTGCTAACTCTTGAATCTTGCTTAATTGCTCTCGGGAATTTATTGCGCCAAGATCAGTATTCTTATCTAGTGGATCACCAACCCGAATTTTTGCCATTCGCACTTTAAGTTTTTCAATTAATTCATCAGCAATACCTTCTTGCAAAATCAAGCGAGATCCAGCGCAACAAACGTGGCCCTGATTGAAAAATACGCCGTTAACAATGCCTTCTACAGTTTCATCCAATGGAGCATCATCGAAGACGATATTTGCACCTTTGCCGCCTAGTTCAAGCGTGGCTTTTTTATTGGTGCCGGCGATAGCACGGGCAATCTTCTTGCCGACATCAGTAGATCCGGTAAAAGCAATCTTATGAATACCAGGATGGTTCACGATGGCAGCACCTGTGGATCCATCGCCAGTGACAATGTTCACTACTCCATCCGGAAGTTCAGCCTGCTGACAAACCTCAGCAAACAAAAGTGCAGTCAGCGAAGTAGTTTCTGCAGGTTTTAAAACCACGGTGTTACCGGTGGCTAAAGCAGGCGCAACCTTCCAAGCAAGCATAAGCAAGGGAAAATTCCAGGGGATGATCTGACCAGCAACTCCGTGAGGCTGTGGCGATTTCCCGAGACCGGCGTAATCTAATTTATCCGCCCAACCTGCGTGGTAAAAGAAATGTGCTGCGACTAAAGGAATATCAATATCTCGGGTTTCGCGAATTGGTTTTCCGTTATCTAAAGTTTCAAGAACAGCAAATTCACGAGCGCGCTCTTGCAGAATTCGCGCAATACGATACAGATACTTACCACGTTCTTTGCCAGATAACTTTGACCAAGTTTTGGTATACGCCTTCTGCGCTGCAGCAACTGCCTTATCGACATCACTTGCGCCACCGAGTGAAATCTGACTTAAAACTTCTTCAGTTGCTGGATTTATAGTTGCAAAATGTTTTTTACCTGGCACAAACTTGCCGTCGATAAAGTGGCCGTATTTGGCTTTGATATCTACGATCGCACGAGATTCAGGAGCTGGTGCATATTCAAAAGTCATCGCATTAACCTGTATCTACTCTCTTAATCGATCGTTACGTAGTTACTGCTAGCGTAGTAGCCATCGTCCATTTTCATACGTTGCATAAGCAAATCATTGAGCAGAGCGCTGGCCCCAATACGGAAATACTCAGGTGTGAGCCATTCTGGTCCTGCAGTCTCGTTAACCAGCACTAATTGCTTGATTGCATCCTTGGTATTTCGAATTCCGCCCGCTGGTTTTACTCCAATTCGGCGCTGCGTCATCTGATAGAAATCTCTAACCGCCTCCAACATAACTAATACGACCGGTGGGGTAGCAGCGGGCGCAACTTTTCCTGTCGAGGTCTTAATAAAGTCGGCTCCAGCGAGCATGGCTAGGTAAGAGGCTTTTCGGACATTGTCATAAGTAACCAATTCGCCAGTTTCAAAAATTACTTTGAGATGAGCGCGATCTCCACAAACTTCACGGATTTTTACGATCTCATCAAAGACCAAACCATATTGCCCGGATAGAAATGCACCACGATCAATAACCATATCAATTTCGGCGGCGCCTGCATCGATCGCATCTTGGGTATCTTGAATCTTTACCGCCATTGATGCACGACCTGATGGAAAGGCGGTCGAGACGGCAGCAACCGGAACATGTTTTCCACCAATTGCATCTAAGTGCGTGCGGGCAATTGAGACCATATCGTTGTAAACGCAGATCGCTCCAACACTTGGTACCGTTGAATCTGTTGGATCTGGGCGCACCGCTTTGGAACATAGCGCACGAACTTTTCCTGCAGTATCAGCACCTTCCAAAGTCGTTAGA
>CAXNEU010000006.1:0-28927 GCA_964201705.1 Candidatus Planktophila sp.
GGGGTACCAGGACTCGAACCTAGACTTACTGAACCAGAATCAGCAGGGCTGCCAATTACCCCATACCCCATTAGAACAGGGGCAAGAATACCGCAATTTTTAAAGAAGATTTATAGGTCTATCGCCGCAGTAATTCGGGCCAATGAGGCATCTTTACCGAGCAACTCCATCGACTCAAAGAGCGGCGGTGAAATAGTGCTTCCTGTTGTTGCAATGCGCACTGCACCAAAAGCAATACGTGGCTTTAAGCCCATCTCTTCAATAAGTGATGCGCGAAGTGCAGCTTCAATGGAATCGTGGTTCCACGTTGTAAGCGGAGTTAACTCAGCCAAAGTGCGCTTTAGAACATCTTTGGAAGCGCTATCGGTTACCTTAGATAGAGATGCTTCCTCCACTGCGAAATCTTTCACAAATAGGAAGCGCAACATTGCCGGGACTTCATCGAGCTTGACTATGCGCTCTTGAATCAGCGGTAGCGCTTGCTTAACCAGTGCAATTTCTGCATCGCTTCCGGTAATGACACCAGTCTTGGTTAAAAATGGAAGTGACCACTTAAGAAATTCATCTAGGGTCAAGGCGCGAATTTTATCGCCATTGATTGCTTCTAACTTTTTCATATCAAAGCGCGCGGGCGAAGAATGAACTTTATCAACGGTAAATAACTCACAGAGTTCAGCCATTGTCACATTCTCACGATCATCGCCTGGTGACCAGCCAAGAAGTGCCAGGTAATTACAGATCGCCTCAGGTAAGTAGCCTTGTTCGCGATACCAAGCAATGGAAACTTCGCCGTTGCGCTTAGAAAGCTTGGCGTTATCTTGGCCCATCACAAATGGAAGGTGGGCAAAGACTGGGTAATCAGCAATGGCAACGCCCATTGCTTGGTAAACCCGAATCTGGCGTGGTGTTGAAGAAAGGAGATCTTCTCCGCGTAAAACGTGCGTCACCTTCATCAAAATATCATCAACGGCAACAGCCAAAGTGTAAAGCGGTGAACCATCGGCGCGAACTAATACAAAGTCAGGTACAAATTTGTGATCAAAAGTTACATCGCCACGAATCTCATCGGTAAATGTTGTGCTGCCATCAGGCATACGCATGCGCACAACTGCTTCGCGGCCCTGTGCTTTATACGCTGCAATTTGATCAGAAGTTAACTCGCGGCAGTGGCCGTTATATCCAGGTGCAACATTTGCCGCCCGTTGTGCTTCGCGCACCGCTTCTAACTCATCTGGTGAGCAGTAACAGTGATAAGCATCTTTCTGATCCAGAAATTTTTGCGCCCAATGCGCATAGATATCTAAACGTTGTGATTGCAAGTAAGGGCCGTTCTCGCCACCAACTTCTGGACCCTCGTCCCAGTTGAGGCCGAGCCATTTCAAAGTATCGATCGCCGCCTGGATGTATTCATCGGTTACGCGAGTTGTGTCGGTATCTTCAATACGGAATAAGAATATGCCACCTGTGTGGCGGGCGTACGCCCAATCAAAGAGGGCGGTACGAATATTTCCAACGTGTAAGTCACCAGTTGGTGATGGCGCAAAACGTACCTTTACTTTTTTCTCACTCACGGCTTTGCACTCACCTTATTTGTTAGTTGACCGAGTCCCTCAACACCGACAACGACGTTGCCACGCGCGATTAATGCACCAATTCCTGCTGGCGTACCGGTAATGATTACATCTCCTGGCAATAAAGTCATTACTTGCGAGATAAAGACAATAATCTGCGGAACGCTAAAAATCATCTGATCGAGGGTTGCATCTTGGCGAATCTCATCATTTACCTTTGAGAAAATTCGCTGAGTGCCTGGGACGAAATCAGTTTCAATCCAAGGTCCAATTGGGCAGAAAGTATCGAAGCCCTTAGCGCGAGACCATTGCCCATCACTCTTCTGTATCTCTCGGCAAGTTACATCATTTGCCAAGGTGTAGCCAAAGATAACTTCGTTTACTCGCTCTATCGGAACATCTTTGCAAACTCGACCAATTACCACTGCCAACTCTGCTTCATAATCAATTGTTGGAGCCATGGCCGGCCAAACAATTGTGTCTCCTGGGCCAATCACTGAAGTATTTGGCTTAATGAAGATTATTGGCTCTTTTGGTACTTCCGATCCCATCTCTTTTGCATGGTCGGCGTAATTTTTGCCAACAGCAACAATCTTGCTACGCGGAATTACCGGCGCCAGTAAGCGCACCTTTGAAAGCTCTACCTTTGCCGCTGTCTTTGTCACACCGTGGTAAATCGGATCTCCTGAGATAACGGTTATCGAGTTATCGTCTTCTAAAACTCCAAAGAGCGGATCCGTACCAAGGCCGGATTCAGGTCCTGGAGTGATTCGAACGATACGCATTGGGCTATCTTACGCCCTCGTAACGCTCCCATTTGCATCGATATGAAAGATCGTTGCCTGTGGAGAATTCTCAGTAATCACTGCAGTCATAGCAGCTTTCTCCCCCGCAATGACTACGCCTTCGATTCCGGCAATTTGTGATGCAGCAGCAACTGCAAATACTGCTTGAACTGCATCTAGCGTCAGTGCTGATGCAGAAATGTTTATTGCAACATATGTTCGCCCAGTTGTATCACGCAACGCTGCTGCTTGCTTGGCACCAGTGCGCACAAGCGTTGAAGTCGCCAGAGTTGCTAGCTTTTGATCTTCGGGATTTGAAAAAGAATTACTCATGATCTTCTAACGCCTCATCCTTTAAACGTTCGATAATTACGCTACTAATTTTACGGCGGCGTCCAACTGGCCGCTCAGATGTTATCGACCAACCTAAAAGCGATATTGTGCTTCCAGCGATAGGGACGCGACCGAGTTTCTGCGCCATTAATCCACCGATGGTATCTACATCTTCAAAGTCGGCTTTATCAATTTCGACCTTTAGCTCATCTGCTAAATCTTCGATATGAAGCGTTGCTTTAGCGCGCGCCTTATCTTCACTTAACCAAGAGAAAGCTTCAATGCCATCATCGAATTCATCGGCGATCTCGCCCACGATCTCTTCGATAATATCTTCGATAGTGATTATTCCAGCGGTTCCACCATATTCATCAACCACAATTGCAAGGTGGATCTGATCGCGCTGCATCTCCTTTAAGAGTTCTGCCGCGATTTTAATTTCAGGTACGAAAACAGCAGGGCGCATATGCTGCTCAACTCTTTCAGTTGTTTCAGATTCGTGGTGATCAAGGGCGCGTTTTGCCAAATCCTTGACATAAGCCAGGCCGATAATATTGTCGAGGTTTTCTCCGGCAACTGGAATACGTGAATATCCAGAGCGCAGCGCTAAAGAAAGTGCTTGGCGCAATGATTTATCGCGCTCGATCCAAACCATATCTGTACGGTGAACCATCAACTCGCGAACCAAGGTATCTCCTAGTTCAAATACTGAGTGGATCATCTCGTGCTCATCAGATTCAACCAGTCCACGTTCGTGAGCTTGATCTACCAGGTCGCGAAGTTCAGCTTCATTTGTAAACGGTCCGCTGCGAAAACCTTTACCTGGTGTGATCGCATTACCAATTGCAATTAACAAGTTGGTAACTGGTCCCAAGATAAAGGCTAAGAAGTAAGCAACTGATATTCCGGCGCGCGCCCATTTATGCGGTTGCTGGCGACCCAGAGTTCTGGGGCCAACACCAATTACTACGTATGAGAGCACCACCATTATTGCAACCGTCATTGCCATTGCTTGCGCAGATGAATATTGACGCAAGAGAGCAACGGCAAGCAGAGCAGCCGCGGTAAATTCACAGATCTTTCGGACCAACAGCAGAACGTTTAAATAACGAGATGGTTGTTGTGAGTACTTCTTAAGTAAGTGACCGCCGCGCTTGCTTTCTAACTCTTCAATTAGAATACGTGAGATAGACGTAAGTGCTGATTCAGATGCAGCAAGAAAACCAGCGAAGGCGATAAGAACGATTATTGTGCTGATGTTAAAGGCGTTCATTTCATCTCCTGATATTTCTTAACTAAGTTCTCTTGCAGGGTGAACATTGCCTTCTCTTCAGCCGGGGTGGCATGGTCATAACCTAAAATATGAAGCAAACCATGTGCTGCCAAGATAAAGATTTCGTGATCAATTGAGTGGCCAGCAATTGCTGCTTGTTCAGCAGCCACAACTGGTGCAATCACGATATCGCCTAAAGTCACCGCTTCATTTCCGGGTTCAGGAAGATCCATTGGGAAAGAGAGCACATCTGTCGGGCCGCCTTCATCCATCCATTTGATGTGCAGTTCAGTCATCTCTTCAATATCTACAAAGACTAAATTTAATTCGCAATCTGGATTTAATTTTAATTCAATTAGCGCGTTCTGAAGCAAGTCGCGCACACTTTCGGTGGGCACGAGTTCACCAGATTTATTGGTAATTTCAATAGTCATTTTTAATTATGAATTGCGTATATTGCGAGGAGCAGATTTTGCCTCGTCATACCTTGCATAAGCTTTGACGATATCGCCGATCAAACGGTGGCGTACGACATCCTCTGCAGTAAGTTCTAAGAAAGCGATATCGTCAATATCGCTTAAAATATTTGTGATAACTCGTAGACCAGAATGTGCGCCGTTTGGAAGGTCCACTTGAGTCACATCGCCGGTAATAACCATCTTTGAGCCAAATCCCAGACGGGTTAAGAACATCTTCATCTGCTCTGGGGTGGTGTTCTGCGCCTCATCTAAAATAATAAAAGAGTCATTGAGGGTGCGCCCGCGCATAAATGCCAGCGGCGCTACTTCAATTACACCGGTTTGGATCAAACGCGGGATCGAATCAGCATCAATCATGTCGTGCAGCGCATCAAAGAGTGGGCGCAAGTATGGGTCAATCTTCTCGCTTAAAGTGCCCGGTAAGAAACCAAGGTGCTCGCCTGCTTCAACCGCCGGACGAGTCAAGACGATGCGATTAACTTTCTTTGCCTGCAGCGCCGCAACTGCTTTCGCCATAGCTAAATATGTTTTACCAGTACCAGCCGGGCCGATACCAAAGGTGATGGTGTTATCTTCAATGGCATCAACGTAGCGTTTTTGATTTGCAGTCTTTGGGCGAATCGTGCGTCCGCGATTTGAAACGATATTTAAAGAAAGAACTTCTGCAGGGCTCTCTGCTGGTTCTTGTCCCAACATAGCGATGCTGCGCGTGACTGCATCGACTGTCAGCGTTTGGCCGGAGCGAATCACAACAACCATTTCAGCAAACAATTTTTCTAGCGCAAGGCAATCGATATGTGGGCCGCGCAGAGTTATCTCGTTACTTCGCACCGTGATATTCACACTTGGAAAAGCCGCTTCAATTATTCTTAAGTTAGCATCGCCGGCGCCGATGAGTGAGACCATCGCAATTGCAGGCGGGATGGTGATCAGAGTTCGCTCCATATAGTCAGAGATACTACTTTTAACCGGGCGGCCAAGCGAGCCCACGGCCCCCTATTAGATGCATGTGAGCGTGGAAGACGGTTTGGCCACCTGCTGCGCCGGTATTAAAGACGGTGCGATATCCAGTTAATTCACGATCGGATGCGATCTGATTGGCTGCGGTGAAAAGTGCCGCGGTTATCGTTGCTGACATTTTCGCAAGGCCGGCCGCATTTTCGGTATGAATTGTTGGAATGATTAAAACGTGGGTTGGAGCTTGCGGATTCAAATCATTAAAGGCGACTACGTTCTCATTGCGAAAGATGATATCAGCGGGAATCACACCATCGATTATTTTGCAGAAGATGCAATCTGGGTCTAACGCCATAAGTTGACTATACCTTTACCAGATTTTGAGCGCAGCGTTTACGCCCGAAAGCGCCGCCATCCCCGCATGTGCTGAACGGAAAATAGGTCGCCCCATCAGAGCTACTTGTGCGCCCGCAGATTTAAAGAGCGACAACTCTTCATCGGTTATTCCACCTTCTGGCCCAATGATAAGCAGTACTTTCTTTGCTCCTGGCTTTGCTACATCTGTTAAATTCTCTGTCGCTCTTTCGTGAAAAACAATTGCTAAATCATAATTCGGAATTTCTGCTGCAATCTTTTTAGCATCCAAAACACCCATTACAAATGGAATGCGATTGCGGCGCGTTTGCTTACTGGCCTCGCGCGCAGTGGTCGCTAACTTCTGCATTAAATCTGGCGTGCTTTTACCAATGGAACGAGTCGCTGCCCACAATAAAATTACATCGGCTCCGCCGGCGGTGTTTAACTCAATCGATTCTTTAATGCGATCGCCTTTAGTCAACGCTTGTGCAACGGTAAATTCAACAGGAAGCGCTTCTTCGAAACCAGATGAGACAACTCTTACCGTCATAGATTTCTTCGCGATTGCAATAACTTCAACTATCGACCATGCACCTTGCCCGCTGGAAAGCGCTAGGCCATCACCGATTTGGGTACGCAATACGCGAATAGCGTGCCCCGCTTCATCGCCACCAAATTCATATGTACTTCCAACCGTGGTCGGAAGGTCAGGAACGAAGAAGAGAGTAAGCATTAGCGTCCGAAGGCATCTCTAAATTTGCTAAAGAAACCTTGTTCGTGGCCTTTAATCTTTACATCCCCAGGCTTTTCACCACGAGATGTCGCAAATTTACGCAAAAGTTCTTCCTGGTCGCGGCTTAACTTATGTGGGGTCTGCACCTCCACGTGCACGATTAGATCTCCACGTGTTGCAGCACGAAGTCGCGTCATACCCTTACTGCGCACAGCGATCGTTGCACCACTTTGTGTGCCGGGGCGAACTTCAACTTCAATCGGTCCATCTAAAGATTCAACCATTACCTTTGTTCCAAGTGATGCAGCGGCGAAAGAAATTTCGATTGCAACGTGCAAGTTGTGGCCATCGCGAATTAAGAATGGGTGTTCGGCTTCAACGATCTCAACATATAGATCACCTGCTGGCCCGCCGCCTGAACCGACTTCGCCACGTCCGGCAAGTTGAATGCGATTTCCTGTTTCAACACCCGCTGGAATCTTTACCGAAATATTTTGGCGCGCACGTACTCGTCCATCACCTGCACATTCGCGGCAAGGGTTTTGAATTACGCTGCCATATCCCTGACAAGATCCACAAGGACGTGAAGTCATTACCTGGCCTAAGAATGAACGCTGCACTTGCTGAGTTTCACCGCGTCCCTTACATACCTGACACATTGCGGGTGCAGAAGAATCGGCAGATCCCTGTCCGCTGCACTTTGTGCAAGTAACCGCGTTCTCCACTGAGATATCGCGCTCGGTACCAAAGCAAGCTTCATTTAAATCTACTTCAACACGAATTAGCGCATCTTGGCCTTGGCGCATACGTGGACGCGGTCCGCGATTTTGTCCGCCCCCAAAGAATGCATCCATAATGTCGCTGAATCCACCGCCACCAAATCCCCCACCAAAACCAGATCCACCCATGTCATATGACTGGCGCTTTTGTGGATCACTCAATACTTCATATGCAGCAGTGACTTCTTTAAATTTATCCTGCACCGCAGGATCGGGATTAACATCGGGATGCAATTCACGCGCAATTTTGCGATACGCCTTTTTAATTTCATCAGCGCTAGCTCCGCGATCAACGCCAAGCGTTTGGTAAAGATCAGACATAAATTAATTGCTCTCCGATATATAACGTCCAACATAACGAGCCACGGCAGTTACCGCAGCCATCGAACCTGCGTAATCCATTCGGGTCGGCCCCAAAACACCAAGTGCTCCAATTGGAGAATTATCCGCGCCGTATCCAACTGTCACAAGCGAAGTTTGGCGCAGATTTGTCTCACTCTGTTCGCCACCAATTCTCACCTGGACATTCTCATTGGCGTCACCCATTAAACGAAGCAATACAACTTGTTCTTCCAGCGCTTCCAGAATCGGTGAGAGCGATGCTCCTAAATCTTCACCCGAACGCGCCAAGTTAGCGGTTCCTGAAATCGTCATTTTTCCAGAGCTGGAGCTTTCACCAATCATAGGATGGGTGATCACGGCAACCTGCTTAGTCAAATCTGCTAACAACTTTGCAGATCTCTTCATCAACTGTTCTAGGTTATTTGCTTCATCTAAAAAGGTTTCAATGGCGCGACGTTCGGCGCTAGATAAAGGTTTAACAGTTGCTAACTTATCTACGAATACGCGGTAACCCAGATCAGTTGGAATACGTCCGGCTGAAGTGTGCGGATGGGTTATTAACCCTTCATCTTCTAAAACTGCCATCTCATTGCGAATCGTCGCTGGTGATAGGCCGAGCGATGATTTATCTGCGATAGATTTTGAGCCAACTGGTTCTTGCGTGGCTACGTACTCATCGACGATAGCGCGCAAGATTTCAAGGCGGCGTTGAGATTGCATAATTATTGAGTGTGCTTCCTTAGATTAATACGAGTGCGATAGAGATTAAAGTTAATAAGAAAAAGGCTGGAAAAGCTGTCTTGGCTTTATTTGCTTTAAAATGAACAAAAATGGCACCGGCCATAAAGAACCAAAGCACTATCAATGACGGATAAGCCAAATTGTTCCACTTAAGACCCAGGACTAAGCCAAAGGCAGAAAGAGCCTCAACGAGACCAATTACTCGCGCAATGCCATCTTTAACGTTTACATCGCGAGTGCCAGAAAGCCCCTTCTCATTTCCACTGGCTTTGCTTAACCCAGAGATAACAAAGACTAGAGCGAGAAATGCCAGGATGATCGTTGCGTTAGTGGTCATGGGCTAAAGGTACTACAGGCGCTTAGCCCAGCGCTTCTCGGACCAAGCGATCAGCGATAAGACGGCCTTGAGCGGTCAATTGAATTTGTGAATTTAATATCTCTACGTGGCCAGTCGAAACATATGCCTGCAAATTATCTTGTCCTTGCTTACTTAATGAAGAAAGCGCTAAACCGGTGCGCATTCTTATCGCAAGCATTATCGCTTCATCTCGCAATTGTTCATCGGTCAGTTGCTCAAATTCTGCAACTGGTGACTCTTTCGCAAACAACTTCTGTTTATAAGCATTTGGATGTTTCACATTCCAGAAACGTTTCTTATCTACATGTGAATGTGCTCCTGGACCAAGTCCCCACCAATTAGCGCTCTTCCAGTAAGCAATATTGTGTTGGCATTCATGTCCTGGCTTAGACCAATTAGATAGTTCATACCAAGCAAGACCGGCATCGTTACACATCTGATCAACCAGCAAATACATATCAGCCATCAAATCATCAATCGGCATCGTTAAATCGCCGCGTTTAATCTGCGCAGCAAGCTTTGTACCCGTCTCAACAATCAACGCATATGCGCTGATGTGATCTATATCCAGGGATAGCGCTTCCGTAACTGTGGCGCGCCAATCATCCAGTGATTCACCAGGTGTCCCATAAATCAAATCAACGCTGATGCTCTTAAAGCCCGCATCACGAGCCATATCAACCGCGCGTTTTACATTGGCTGGATTGTGTGTGCGATCCAATACTGCCAAGACATGTGGCTGCGCTGATTGCATACCAAATGAAATTCGATTAAATCCGGCAGATAAATACCCGACTAACTTCTCCTCAGTTACCGAATCAGGGTTTGCTTCAAGAGTTATCTCGCAATCGGCAGTTAAACCATTACGTGCCTTTATAGCCGTAATGACCCGCCCCAAATCTTTAGCAGGTAACAGAGACGGTGTTCCTCCCCCAAAGAAAATGGTTGGCGCTTCATCTCGCGGTGCGGCTGCTAACTCCAAAAGCACCGCATCGATGTAATCATTTGAAACTATCTCAAGTGAGGCACCATCTTGCAGCTCATTCGGCGTATAGGTATTGAAGTCGCAATACCCACATCGCTTTATGCAATACGGGATATGTACGTAAAAGGAGAGCACGATCAGTCTTGCTTACGCGCGGCTTTAATCTTTTCGATATCAGCATCTGTGGCAAGGGCGGCAACGAAAGCTTCTTGCGGAACTTCCACGCGGCCAACCATCTTCATGCGCTTCTTTCCCTCTTTCTGCTTTTCAAGAAGTTTGCGCTTACGGGAAATATCGCCGCCATAACATTTAGCCAAAACATCTTTACGGATAGCGCGAATGCTCTCGCGGGCGATGATGCGTGAACCGATTGCTGCCTGGATAGGAACTTCGAATTGTTGGCGCGGAATTAGCTCGCGTAATTTACCGGTCATCATCACGCCATATGAATAAGCCTTATCACGGTGAACGATTGCGCTAAAAGCATCAACAGCTTCACCCTGTAGCAAGATATCGACCTTAACCAAGTTGCCTTCTTCATCACCGAGTTCTTCATAATCAAGTGAGGCATAACCTTTAGTGCGACTCTTTAATTGATCAAAGAAGTCAAAGACGATTTCGGCAAGGGGCAAGGTGTAGCGAATTTCTACACGATCTTCTGAAATGTAATCCATACCTTGCATTGTGCCGCGACGCTCTTGGCAGAGTTCCATGATGGTGCCGATATATTCAGATGGAGCCAGGATGGTGCACTTTACGATCGGCTCTTTAACGTTGTTAATCTTGCCATCAGGAAATTCTGAAGGGTTGGTAACTACAAACTCTTTGCCATCTTCAAGTGTTACGCGATAGACCACGTTTGGCGCTGTTGAGATCAAGCTGATGCCAGATTCCCGTTCTAAGCGTTCGCGCACGATTTCCATATGTAGCAAGCCTAAGAAACCGCAACGGAAACCGAATCCGAGCGCTGCTGAACTTTCTGGTTCATAAACTAGGGCGGCATCATTTAACTGCAATTTATCTAACGCATCACGCAAGAGTGGAAAGTCGGCTCCATCTAGCGGGAAGAGACCTGAGAAAACCATTGGCTTTGGATCTTTATAACCAGCCAGTGCAATCTTGGTTGGATTTTGATAATTAGTGATCGTGTCACCAACACGAGATTGGCGAACATCTTTCACGCCGGTAATTAAATAACCTACTTCGCCAACGCCTAAACCTTTACTCGGCACAGGTTCTGGCGAGATAACTCCAACTTCGAGCGCTTCGTGGCGAACCCCAGTTGAGAACATTTGAATTTGTTCGCGTGGATTAATTCGTCCATCGATTACGCGGATGTAAGTAACTACGCCACGATAAGAGTCATATACCGAGTCAAAGATGAGTGCGCGGGCAGGCGCGTTAGCGTCGCCGACAGGTGCTGGAATCTGAGCAACGATCTGATCAAGAAGTTCTGCAACACCATCGCCAGTTTTACCCGAAACACGTAAACAATCTTCGGGTTGGCAACCAATTAAGCGAGCGAGTTCTGCTGCGAACTTATCGGGTTGCGCATTTGGAAGGTCAATTTTATTTAGCACTGGAATAATAGTTAGGTTGTTCTCCATCGCTAGATAAAGGTTTGCTAGCGTTTGCGCTTCGATTCCTTGTGCGCAATCAACTAACAACACTGCGCCTTCACACGCTGCGAGCGAGCGCGAAACTTCGTAAGTAAAGTCAACGTGTCCAGGTGTATCGATCATATTCAGGATGTATTCCTGGCCATCGATTCCGCTGCGCCAAGGCAGGCGAACTGCTTGTGATTTAATCGTGATGCCGCGTTCGCGTTCGATATCCATACGGTCTAGATATTGCGCACGCATATTGCGCGCGTCTACAACTTCGGTAATGCCAAGCATGCGATCAGCCAGCGTTGATTTGCCGTGATCGATATGGGCGATGATGCAGAAGTTACGGATCTGCGCGGGATTTGTTGCTGCAGGTTGCGGGGCCTTAGCAAGGGAAATTGCAGGCACTATTGTCCGCCTCTATTAAAGTCTGGCGCTGAAATTAACGAGCGCCGGCTTTGGCAGCAGCCTTAGCCATTGATGACTTCTTATTTGCTGCTGTGTTGCGGTGAATTACACCCTTTGCAACAGCGATATCTAGAGCCTTAGAAGCTGCGCGAAGTTCAGTCGTAGTTGTTGCTGCATCACCCTTTGTTGCTGCTTCGCGGAATTTGCGAACAGCAGTCTTGATAGATGATGAGACAGACTTGTTACGAGCTTGAGCCTTGTTATTTGTCTTAACGCGCTTGATCTGCGACTTGATATTTGCCACGTGTATTACTCCGAACGTCTAAAGCTGTGATAACCCTTTTGGTTGCCAAGTGAGATGCGTAGATTATCAGCGCAAGGGGTTCAGGCTCAAATTGAGGTGAAATCCCCGCCTACCCCACTCTCATCTCGCTCTTATCTAGCAGCGCGAGCGGCAGTGATGGTGGCGAGGGCTTTCTCCAGGGCATAGATCGGATCTGTGGCCGCGCCTTTTACTTGTGCATCTGCAAGGGCGATCGCTTGTACCGCCTTTGATAATGCGCGTGGAGTCCATCCTTGTAACTGACGACGCGCTTTATCTATTTGCCACGGCGCCATCCCGAGTTGTCCTGCTAGTTCGAAAGATTTTGCACCGCTGGCAGAGCCAGAAACTTTTGCAAGGCTGCGTAGCGCCGATGCAATGGCAGATGTAACCATCACCGGATCTGTGCCAGTTTCGATTGCGCTGCGCAATGAAATCAGCGCGACCGGTAAATTGCCATCGACTGTCGCATCTGCCACATCAAATCCAGTTGTTTCAACGCGGCCTTGGTGGAATTTATCAACGATGGCTTCATCAATAACACCGGCAGGTGAATCAAGTGCGATCTGCGAAACTGCTTGCTGCAATTCGCGCATATCTCCACCGAGTGCGCCGACCAGTGCAGTAACTGCGCCGGGTGATGCTTTGCGCCCGCTATCTAAAAACAATTCTTTTACAAATGCTTCTTTCTCCGCCTCTTTCTTTAAAGGCTCGCAAGCAATAATTTCTGGCTTAACTTTCTTAATCGCATCCAGCAGCGCTTTACCCTTTACACCGCCTTTATGGATAAAGACAACGGTGGTCAACCCATCTGGCTCAGTCAAATATCTGGTCAATTCTTCTTTGGAATCTTCCGGAAGATCTTGCAGATCTTTAATAAATAGCGCACGGCGTTCGGAAAATAGCGAAGGGGCTAGTGCATCAGAGATATCACCAAGTAAGGCATCAGCTGCAAAGATAGTTGTGATTTCAGCGCTCTCATCTTTTAACTGCGCTGTTAGCTTGGCTAAGGCGCGATCGGCGAGTGCGGCTTCTGAACCCAGGATGAGATAAAACGGATTAATGTCTTACTCCCATCTGATGAAGTTAAAACTGCCTTTACTGGTCGTTATTTTTAGACGATGTCTGCGTGCTGCGATCGCAATCGCCCCATCAACATCTGTACGCAGTACTTTAGCGCCTACCTGCGTCAATAGCGTCAAGGTTTTGGCGGCGGGATGGCCATAACTATTGCCCGCGCCGACGCTAATGACGGCAACTTGCGGAGCCAAGGCGCGGGTAAAACTCTCATCTTGATATGCAGACCCGTGATGACAGACTTTATATATATCAACCCGCGTTAATTCTGATGCGATAACTGCTTGAGTCAGCGGTTCCATATCCCCACCAGCAAAGAGCGAAAAATCTGGCGTATCAATGCGCACTGCGATACTTGAGTTATTTGGATCGTACTCCCCGTTATCGGGCCAAAGAACTTTAATTTTCGCATTGCCAATTTGTGCACTGTGGCCGCGTTTCACATTCCCATACCAAGTTGCGCCAACTTTTCGATTCTTAATCGCGCCAGATAAACCTGCGATGTGGTCAGCGTGGCCATGTGTCAAAATCAATAGCGGAATCTCGCGTATGGACAACTGCTTTAAGCAACGATCAATTAACTCTGGATCAGGACCGGTATCAATCACAATTGCGCGATGATTTCCTAGATTAATTGCAGCACCATCACCCTGCCCGACATCGCAGTTTGCTACCTGCCAATCCCCTCCCGGAAAACGTTGTAAGTAACTCAAAGACAGTGCGATCAGCACAGTGGCGATAACTATTTTGCGGGGTAAAAGCAAGATAAGTGCGATCGCGACAATTACAGCTACAAAGCCCAATAGGCCTTTACTTATTGTCAGAACGCGAAACCCAGCTGCCCAATCGGCAACGCTTGCGATCCACCAAGCCAGCGGTTTAACGGAAGTTATTAAGAGCGCAGATAAGCCAGGGGTAAATGGAGATAAAAGCGCTGCGATAAATCCAACAATGGTAATTGGCACTATTGCAGGTGCTGCTAAAAGGTTTGCCAGGATGCTCATCGGCGATAGAAATCCTGAGATTGCAACAATGACTGGAGCGCAGAAAACTGTCGCTGCGATCGGCGCAGCAATTGCCTGAGCGATGATCTTCGGCAAATAACGTTCTAGATAAGCGATTATTCGCGGCGCAAAGAGAAGCAGGCCAGCAGTGGCTAAAACAGAGAGTGCAAAGCCAGGATCTTGACCTTGCCAAGGATCACCAATAACAACTGCTGCAATTGCAAAACCTAACGCTGGCAGTGAATCTGCACCGCGCTTAGTTGCATAAGCAATCAGCAAGACTGCAGCCATTGCGGCAGCGCGCAGAACCGAAGGCGATGGGCGCACCAGTGCGATAAATACAACGAGTGCAATTGCTGTGGCAAAGATGCGAAAGCGCATAGTTCGAAAGAGAAATTGCGCACCCCATAAAATAAAAGCGGAAACTATTGCAAAATTTGCCCCGCTCACTGCAACTAAATGCGTTAGCCCTGATCTGCGCATATCGCTGCGAAAGTTCTCACTTTGCAAGGATGTGTCACCCAAGACCATTCCGGGGATCAACGAACCAGCATCACCAGAACCACTTGCGGCTCGCAGACCTAGGCGCACTTTGCCAAGAGATTTTGCCCAGCGCGAAGGTTGATTCAGGACTTCTACTTTCTGGTTTGCAATTAACAGCGCAGCAACACGTGGTTCCTTGCTGCGCAGAATTCGCACTTCGGCGCTTATCTTCTGGCCCGGCAGCAAATTGGCAACTTCGATATCTGTCGTGATAAACCGAATCGGAATATGTAACTTGTAACTACTTTGCCCAATTCTGATTTCACGCAAACTGGCTAGCGCGCTGTAACTCGGGGGCAGAAAATTGCGACCACTCACCCGTTTTGCGCTCAGATGAGGATCGGTACTCAATTTCAGTGTGGCAATGCCACTTTCATCGAAATGTTTAGCGACAACACTTGATTGCAAGCTCTGCTGACGCAGCGACATAACCGATGAACCAAGTGCCAGCGCAAAGGCGAGGACGATAAAGCGGTTACGTCTTTGCGACAGAGAAAATAGAACAAGTAGCGCCGCAGCAATCGATGTTAGCCACGGCGCTACATAACTCTGAAGTAAAGCACCACACCAGAGCGCACCGCCTAAAGCAAGTGCGCGGTAATCAATTAGACGCGTAACTTCTCTTTAAATTGTGAAAACTTGATTGATCCGATTCCAGATACCTTCATCAGATCATCTATAGTCAAAAAAGGGCCATTCTGATTTCGGTAAGCCACTATTCGCGCGGCTAACACTGGACCGATTCCATCTAAGGATTCCAGTTCCCGCGCACTCGCGCGATTTAACGCAATTGGGCCAGAGATCTTCGCTTTAGCGCGTTGCGGAGATATGCGCACAGCGCTGCCCGCTTTACCCGGCGGGTATATGTAAATTTGTTCGCCATCTTTTATGATTCGCGCCAAATTTATGTCAGATAGATCTGCACCTTTTAATTTATCTCCAGCTGCCTTGATCGCATCCATAACTCGTGAATTTGCGGGCAAGGTGTAAACACCTGGGTTTTTAATTGCTCCAGCGACATCGACAGTCACTTGAGCAACGGCCTCAGTAACGGATAGGCCTTCAGGTGCGAGCGGAATTTCCTCAGTGGCTCCACGTATCACGAGAAAGAAGGAGAGCGCAATTACTAGCGCTGAGATTGAAAGTAGTGATCTCTTTTGAGATATCGAGAAGGTGATGTTTGCCCACCAGTTGCGAAATTGTTCAGTAGATATTTGCATGGCGGGATCATCTGCCATTTATGGCCAGAGGATTCTAAAAAAGTCGGGGGCTGTGGTTAAAGAACGATATTTACAATTTTTGGCGCGCGCGCAATAACTTTCTTAGGCGTTACACCATTTAATTCGGTTGCGATTGTGGGGTGGGCCAGGGCCAAAGCTTCGATTTCAGAATCTGTGATCGTTGGCGAAACCGCAATACGCTCTTTGATTTTGCCGTTAATCTGAATTACCGCTTCGATCGCATCGGCCACAAGTAATTTTTCATCCACAACTGGCCAACCGGCGGTTGCAATCGCTGGCTTATGGCCTAAGCGCTCCCACATTTCCTCCGATGTAAACGGTGCAACCAGGGATAACATAATTGCAATCGCTTCAGTTGCTTCACGCACTGCTGGATCTGCTGCTCCTGGACCCGAATCAATTGCCTTGCGAGTGGCATTTACCAATTCCATAACACGCGCAACCGCGACGTTAAAGCGGAATGATTCCACTGCAAATGCAGCATCGTGAAGTGCTTTATGGGTTGCTTTGCGAAGTGAGATGTCTCCAGTTGCGAAATCAACACCTGGCTTTGAAGTTACATCACCAGATAAACGCCAAGCGCGACTTAAGAATTTAACAGAACCAGAAGGTGAAACATCAGACCAATCAACATCATCTTCTGGCGGACCTGAAAAGACCATTGAAAGGCGAATCGCATCAACGCCGTGGTTTTCTAATTCATCAGATAACCGAACTAGGTTTCCACGAGATTTGGACATCGCAGAACCATCCATAACCACCATTCCTTGATTTAGTAGGCGGGTAAATGGTTCGTTAAAGCCCAACATTCCGATGTCGTGCAGAACCTTTGTAAAGAAGCGTGAATAAAGCAGGTGCAAAATTGCGTGTGTTACGCCGCCAACATATTGATCAACCGGCAACCAAGTATCAATATCGGCGCGCGAGAAAGGCTCGTTGTGATTTGTTGAAGATGGATAGCGCAAGAAGTACCAAGATGAATCTACGAAAGTATCCATAGTGTCTGAATCGCGAGTTGCTGCTCCCCCGCAAGTTGGGCATTTGGTATTTACCCATTCACTTGCTGCCGCAAGAGGAGATTGCCCCTTTGGCTTTAGATCTAAACCTTTGGCATCAGGAAGCAAAAGTGGAAGTTGATCTGCAGGTACAGCGACTTCGCCACATTTTTGGCAATGAACAATCGGAATTGGTGTGCCCCAGTAACGTTGGCGAGAGACCAACCAATCGCGCAGGCGATAATTGCGAGCAGATTTACCTAAACCATCAGCCTCTAACTGCTTATTTATTGCAGCGATTGCATCGGCTTTACTCAAACCATTTAGCGCGCCTGAATTAACTATCTTTCCATCACCAGTTGTTGCGATTCCGGTCTCGCTTGGATCCTCTTCACCGGTTTCAACAACAACGCGCACTGGTAATTTCATGGCGCGTGCAAAATCTAAATCTCGTTGATCGTGAGCTGGCACCGCCATAATTGCGCCGGTTCCGTAATCTGCTAAAACGTAATCAGATGCCCAGATCTGCAACTTCTCGCCATTAACTGGATTAATTGCATATCGTTCTAGGAATACACCAGATTTTGGTCGATCAGTTGCTAAGCGATCAATATCTGATGCCGCCTTTACGGATTCTCGATACTTCTTAAATTTTTCATCGGCGGGAGTTCCGGCGGCAAGCTCTGCCGCAAGTTCTGAATCAACGGCAACAACCATAAAAGTTGCACCGAATAAAGTGTCGGGGCGTGTGGTGTAAATAGTCACTGGCTCTGTGCGACCTTCAATTACAAACTTAACGTTTGCACCTTGTGAGCGACCGATCCAATTTCGCTGCATCATCAAGACTTTTTCAGGCCAGTTACCTTCAAGTTGTTCCATATCATCAAGCAAACGATCGGCGTAATCAGTGATTTTGAAATACCACTGATTTAACTTCTTCTTCGTTACAGCAGTGTCACATCGCTCGCAAAGGCCGGCTACTACTTGCTCGTTAGCAAGAACTGTCTGACAACCTGGGCACCATTTAACGGCGCTATCTTTACGATACGCCAGGCCGCGCTTATGAAGTTCAATAAATAACCATTGATTCCATTTGTAATACTCAGGATCGCAAGTATTGAAAACTCGATCCCAGTCGAAAGAACATGCATAACGACGCATTGATGCTTTCTGCGTTGCGATATTTTCATATGTCCAAATACGAGGATCTTCATTGCGCTTAATCGCGGCATTTTCTGCCGGAAGTCCGAAGGCATCCCAGCCAATCGGATGCATTACGTTAAATCCTTTTTGAATCCAATAACGTGCGATTACATCGCCAAGTGCATATGCCTCGGCATGGCCCATATGTAAATCACCTGATGGATACGGAAACATATCCAAGACATATTTCTTTGGTCTTTTATCATCGGCGCGACCAGATTTAAATGGTTCTATCGCATCCCAGATCGGTAGCCACTTCTCTTGGACATAGGCAAAGTCATATGCCTGATGTTCTTGTGAAGTACTCATCTGCCTAGTTTATCGGGCTTTAGCCCCAAGTAACGCCAGTCAATTCTTCGCTAACGCTCCATAAATCCTTTGCTAATCGTTGATCATATGCAACTGCTGCGGCTCGTGTGAGTTTAGGAAATCCGCGCATCTCCATAAAACCATCTGGGCCAATATATGAGGCGCCGTAAAGGCCAGGATAAGTTGCAGCACATAGCGTTGGAAGTGCACCACGTTCTGCACTCTGCGCGAAGATTGCATTAGCCAATGCGCCAGCGCGATCTTGCACAGATGCGCCTGCGACCAAATTAGTGTCGGCATACCCAGGGTGCGCCGCAACTGCTTCAAGGTTCCAGTTATTGCGCATCTGGCGACGTTCTAGTTCGTGAATAAATAGTAGGTTTGCTAACTTGCTAAAGGCATAGGCCGACCAAGGGTTATAAGCCCCGATTCCTTTAGATTTATTGCGCAGATCATCAATTGTGAAATTGCCGATACGTGCGGTGCGATGCATTTGGGAGGAAACGGCAACCACGCGATGCTTAATTTGCTTCTGCAGCAAACCTGTCAGAGCAAAGTGCCCCAGGTGGTTTGTGCCAACTTGCATCTCAAATTTATCTTGAGTAAGTGCAAATGGGGTCGCCATCACACCGGCATTTAAAATCAAAACATCAATTGGCGAAGTAAATTCTTTAGCAAAATTACGCACTGATGAAAGATCGGCTAAATCAAGTAACTTAAAGTCAACCCGATCTTTTGCTATTTCAGCGACAGTAGCAGCGCCTTTTGCTGCATTACGTGCGGTAATAGTTACGTGCGCTCCAGCGCGAGCCAATTCACGCGCTGTCTCTTTTCCGATACCGCTGGTTCCACCAGTGATTAAAATTTGTTTTCCAGTGAAATCAGGGATATCAGATGCATCCCAGCCTCTTGGAATTGTGGTGACGCTAGACATTTACTTTCCAATCCCAATTTCTACTTTTAACATTTAAGTGGAGATAAGGGGATTCGAACCCCTGACCTCTTCCATGCCATGGAAGCGCGCTACCAACTGCGCCATATCCCCTTTTATTTCCCGCCTTTAACGAGAAGGTAACTCTAGCGCACGTGATCTGGCACATCAGCACCAGATTCTTCGCCCATTACTGGTTCAAGAATAGAACCAGCGTTATGTTCGGCAAGATGCCAACCCTTTGGACTGGTCTGCAAGATAGACCAACGCGCATTAGAAAGCCCGCCGATCTTTCCCCAGTGCGCCATCGGTAAATGCAAATAGTGACCGATCAAGCAGCGTGCTGTTCCGCCGTGGGTTGCAACAACTACTAATTGATTCTCTTTATCGCCTAAAAATTCATCGATCGCTGCACTGGCACGCGCCGCAACTTCACTGCGACGCTCACCAATAGTTCCTGCCGGATTATCGTTGCCATCGATCCAGCGAATGAAGTTCTCTAAATCTTCGGCGCGATTTTCTGCACCAGTCTTACCTTCCCAATGACCACCATCGGTTTCGCGTAACCGCTCATCAATTAAGACTTCCATATTTACAATCTCACCTAGCTTTGATGCCGTATCGCGCGCGCGTGATAAATCACTCGATAAAATTGCTGTCGGTTCCATTCCGGCAATTATCGGTGCGGCAAGTTCAGCTTGATAAACGCCAACGCTATTTAAAGCTATGTCGGAATGTCCTTGAAAGCGGTTTACAACGTTCCAATCAGTCTGGCCATGGCGCCATAAGAGTATGCGATTGTTCTTACCTGCCATTTGCAACATTTTCCTTAACTACATCGAGTTCGATAGTTGGGCAATCATTCCAAAGACGATCAAGCATGTAATAACGGCGCAGTTCTGCACTTTGAATGTGCACAACCAGATCTGAATAATCGAGCAAGATCCATTCATCGGTTCCCTCGCGACGAGCTGGTTTTTCACCAATCAACCGTAACTTCTCTTCAACTTCATCAGCAATCGCATCAACCTGGCGAATATTCGCACCCGTTGCAATTAGAAAGACTTCAGATAAAACCATTTGATCAGAGAGATCGATTGCGATCATCTCTGTACCAAATTTATCTGCTATTGCGCGAGCTGCAACCTGGGTCAACTCGGTAACGCTCTTACTTGCTGGCATACAGGTGGTGCTCCTTTATATAAGTTGCTACGTGTGGTGAAACAGATGCTAAATCTCCAGCGCGGATTTGCGTTGCAGAAATATTGAGCGCTCCGATATCTAGGTTTGCTGCACCTGGAAATTCTGGACGATCGATAATTATAAACTCGACCATATCCTGTAATTCACTGCTGCGATGCCACTTATCGATCTTGGAGAAGGCATCGGTGCCGATGATGAGCACAATTTGATCACCAGGATAACTCTGCGTGATCGCTTCGACTGTATCAATTGTAAAACTTGGACCTTGGCGCAAAATCTCTATTGGGTTTACTTCCACTTTGCTAGCAACTTCCGCAGGTAAATCTTTCAGTGCGGCTTGGCACATAGCGCGACGATCACTTGCGGGTGCGACAGGTTGTGCATCACGCAATTGTGGTTGACCCGCAGGGATTAAGAGAATGCGATCAGCTAATTTGCGAGAAATGATTTCGGTAATTACGTGCAGGTGGCCTTTGTGGATTGGGTCAAATGTTCCGCCGTAGATTGCAATCTTTGCCATGGTTAATTTGCGAAAATCCAGTGATCTGGAGTTTTTTAATCGTTATCTAGGCGGAGTACAAGATAGAGAAATATAGAAAAGATTATGAAGGTTCCGACGCCAAAAGCGTATGGCGGAGCAGGAAGTTCACGAAGGGCTTCTGTTGAGGCGATAAACATAGGTACAGACTACCCCCGCCCTGCTAGTAACTCTAAAAAGCGCGCCTCATCGATCACTTTTACGCCAAGTTCTTGCGCTTTCGCTAACTTTGAACCGGGGTCACTGCCAACCAATACATAATCTGTCTTCTTAGATACCGCTGCTGCAGATTTTCCGCCGTGACCGATAATTGTTTCCGCGATCGAATCGCGTGTGAAATTTTCTAGTCCGCCAGTGACGACGAAGGTGAGATTAGCCAGCGTCTGCGGCAATTCGGCGGCAGCCTGTGCCTGCATCACGACACCAGCGCTCTGCCATTTAGCAATGATCTGGCGATGCCAATCAACTTCAAACCATTCAACAATTGATTGCGCAATTCTTTCACCAAGTCCATCAATATCTGATAACTCAGCAACAGTTGCTTTAGATATGGCATCCATTGAACCAAAGTTATTGGCAAGTGATTGTGCGGCAGTTGGCCCAACGTGGCGAATCGATAGCGCCACAATTATGCGCCACAGCGGTCGCGTTTTCGCGTTTTCTAAACCAGCTAACAACTTATCTGTGTTCTTACCTGTACTGCCATCTTTCTTTGTGAAAAATTCTGATCGAATAAGTGATTCGGTGGTCAGCGCAAAGAGATCTGATTCATCTGTAATTATCTGATCATTCAGCAAAGCAACTGCCGCCTCCAGGCCAAGAACATCAATATCCAGAGCGGCGCGCGAGCCGATGTAGTAAATACGCTCGCGCAGTTGTGCCGGACAACTTTGGGTAATTGGGCAACGGATATCTACATCTCCTGCAGTAATCGCCCGCAGTTCACTTCCGCATTCTGGACAATTAGTGGGCATAACAAAGGCGCGTTCGCTGCCAGTGCGCTTATCTAAAACCGGTCCAAGTACTTCAGGGATTACATCTCCGGCTTTACGAATTATTACCGTATCCCCTATTAACACGCCCTTGCGTTCAATCTCTTCTTGGTTGTGCAAAGTTGCATTTGTAACTGTCGAACCGGCAACTTTTACCGGCTCCATAAAAGCAAAAGGAGTCACGCGACCAGTGCGACCTACGCTGACCTTGATATCAAGTAACTTCGTGGTGACTTCCTCAGGTGGATACTTAAAGGCGATCGCCCACTTTGGAGCGCGCGAGGTAAATCCCAACTTTTGTTGTTCGCCTATATCGTCAACTTTGATCACAACGCCATCGATCTCGTGTTCCACATCATGGCGATGTTCGTTGTAATACTCGATGAATTTAACGACTTCGGCGCGCGTGGCGCAGACTTTAAAGCGATCTGACGTTGGCGCACCTAACGCTTTTAATTGTGCATAGGCATCTGATTGCGATTTAAATGCAACTCCTTGGTTTGCACCTACCCCGTGGACAACAACGCTGAGTGGACGGGATGCGGTTATTCGTGGATCTTTCTGACGCAGTGAACCGGCAGCGGAATTTCGCGGATTGGCAAAGAGTTGCTTGCCCGCTTCTTCTAACTCTTCATTTAATTGATTAAAGGCGGCGACTGGGAAGAAGACTTCACCACGTATTTCAATTGATTCAGGAATATTTTTACCAATTAAATTGTGAGGCAGATCCTTAATGGTCTTAACGTTAAGCATTACATCTTCACCAGTTACACCATTCCCACGAGTTAAGGCGCGCGTTAATTGGCCTTTTTCGTATAACAAGTTAATTGCCAGGCCATCAACTTTTAACTCGCAAAGATAATTTGGGCTGGGACTCTCTTTTTCTACCCGATCAAACCACGCAGTTAATTCATCGGTATCAAATACGTTATCCAGGCTCATCATCTTTTCGATGTGATCGTGTTGGGTGAAGGTGGTTGCGAACCCTCCCCCGATGCCAAGTGAAGGTGAATCTGGTTCGAGCAACTCTGGATGTTTTGCCTCCAGCGCCTTTAACTCCTGTAACAGCCCATCAAATTGGGCATCTGTGATTGATGGCGCATCTAACACGTAATACTTAAATTGATGATCGCGAATCTCGTTGGTGAGTTCGGTAATTCGGTGGCGGGCAGCGTTGCTCATGCGCTCTCGCAGATCGTTGCCGATCCGACCACTCGGTCACCGTCGTAAATAACCATTGCCTGACCATTAGCAATTCCAAGGAGTGGCTCATCTAATTCAGCAATTAAACGTTGTCCGTCAAAGAAGTAAGTGCAATCTAGCGGTGCACCGTGGGCGCGAACTTGCACAAAACCGCGCAAAGGATCTGCACCAATTGATGGTCCACACCAAATTGTTTTCTCACCGAAGAGTTTGCTGACTGCAAGCTCTTCACGCGCGCCAACAACAACGGTATTTGTCACTGGTTCGATCTTTAAAACAAAGCGTGGTGAGCCATCTGGGGCAGCAACAGATAAACCTAAACCTTTACGCTGGCCGATTGTGTAGGTGTATGCGCCCTTGTGTTCACCGATTTTTGTACCGGATTGATCAACGATCGGACCCACTTCACTTCCTAAACGATCGCGCAACCAACCTGCATTATCACCTGATGGAACAAAGCAGATGTCGTGGCTATCTGGTTTTTGCGCAACGGCTAAACCGCGAGCTTCGGCTTCAATGCGAATATCAACTTTTTCAGTATCGCCCAGTGGAAATATCGCACCATTGATTTGTTCAGTAGTTAAAACGGCAAGAACGTAGGATTGATCTTTTAACGGATCAACGGCGCGATGCAGCGTCTTTCCCATTGGGCCAATTTCGGTGCGCGCGTAATGTCCGGTGACAACGCCATCAAAGCCCATCGCTTTTGCGCGATCTAAGACAGCGGCAAATTTAATTTTCTCGTTACAGCGCAGGCAGGGATTCGGAGTGCGGCCGGCCGCGTACTCAGCAAGAAAGTTTTCTACAACGCCATCGTGAAATTCTTCAGCCATATCCCAGATATAGAAAGGGATACCAATTTTATCGGCGGCGCGACGCGCATCGTGCGAATCTTCAATGGTGCAACAACCGCGCGCACCAGAACGATATTTCTGCGGATTAGAAGCAAGAGCAAGGTGCACTCCAATTACTTCGTGACCGGCTTCAACAGCGCGGGCGGCAGCAACTGCGGAATCAACTCCCCCGCTCATGGCGGCGATAATTTTCATTTCTGATTAGCCGCCCGTCCCCGCGCAATAACTGTAGGAAGTACCGATAGCGCAAAATCTACATCTGCTTCCGTGGAATTAGCGCCTAAGGAGAAACGTAGCGATGATTGCGCGGTAATTTCAGTGTGACCCATCGCAAGCAAAACGTGTGAAGGGCGATGTACTCCAGCGCTGCACGCAGCACCGGTTGAGCAAGAGACGTTTTCAGAATCCATCAGCAATAGCAACGAATCAGACTGGGTGCCTGGAAAGGTAACGTTAACGATTCCGGGTAAACGATCGGCGCTCACACCATTTATATAAGCATCAGGTACTGACGCGGCCAGCCCAGTTTCAAATCTTTCGCGCAACTTTGCAACTTGTTCTGCACGATATTGATGGCTGGCAACTGCGGCGGCAAAGGCAACTATTGATGGCGCATTTAGCGTGCCACTGCGAATTTCGCGCTCTTGTCCACCACCGTGCAGCAGCGCTGGAATTTCATAGGCGCGACGCAGAATCAAGGCACCGATTCCGTGTGGCCCCCCAACTTTATGGCCGCTTAACGCCATAGAAGTTAGACCTAGCTCTTTATATGAAAGTGGCGACTTAGTAAATGATTGCACCGCATCGGAATGAACCGGAATATCGCCAGCTAATTTAACAACGTCGCCGATGGGTTGAATAACACCAGTTTCATTGTTGGAGTGCATCACTGAAATCAAAGCTATTTCGCTGCCGCGCTTACTGATTAAGTCTTTTAAGAAATCTAAATCAATTACGCCAGATTTATTGACGGGTATTTCAATTAACTCTGCGCCTTCGTGTTCGACCAACCATCGTGCAGGATCAAGAACGGCGTGATGCTCAATTGAGCTTATGACAATTACTTTCTTGCCAGATTTCCAAAAAAGACCCTTGATCGCTGCGTTATCTGCTTCGGTACCTGAGCCAGTAAAGATAACTTCTGATGGCAAGCAACCAACTGCTTTAGCGATTACCTCGCGGGCATCTTCTACATCTTTGCGAGTAGATCGCCCTTCAGTATGAAGCGATGATGGATTGCCAACTTTGCGCAGAGCGATCTGCATGGCGTCTGCGGCGACGTCAAAGATCGGCGTAGTTGCCGCATGATCTAGATAGACGCTCATTGGAGCAGTCTAGTTCACCCGCAGAATTAACTCTTTTTTGCGCTGATGCCCGTTGTTGCCTGCGGCAGAACGTTGAAGAGATCACCGATTACGCCAAAGTCTGCGATATCAAAGAGCGGGGCTTCTGGATCTTTATTTACAACAATGATCGTCTTTGAAGTCTGCATACCAGCGCGGTGTTGAATCGCACCTGAAATTCCGCAAGCTACATAAAGTTGTGGGCTCACTGTCTTTCCAGTTTGGCCAACTTGATGTGAGTGTGGATACCAACCGGCATCGGTTGCCGCACGTGATGCACCGACTGCGGCGCCGAGTGAATCAGCGAAACTTTCAACGGCTGCAAAATCACCATTGGTACCGCGACCGCCGGAGACAACGATAGTTGCCTCGGTTAACTCGGGACGTCCGCCCTTAACAGGTGGTTGAGAAGATGAAATCGCAGAAAGTTTTGCGGCATCACTAATTTCTGCACTCGTATTTTCAACTGCAGGTGATGCGCTTGTTAAGTCCGCTTCAATGCTGTTTGGACGCACGGTGATAATCGGGGTTCCCTTTGAAACCTTTGAATGGACAGTTGTTGATCCGCCAAATACCAATTGAGTCGCCGTGATATCTGCAGCAACATCGACGGCATCGGTAATAATTCCAGATTCAGTTAGAACAGCCACACGTGCGGCAACTTCTTTGCCAAAAGCATGGGATGCAATTAGCAGGGCAGCCGGTGACTTGCCTTTTACTAAATTGGCAAGTGCATCTGCAATTGCTGGCACTCCGTGCTTTGTAAAGTCTGCAGATTCAACTACTAAAACATTTGTAATTGGCCCTTGGTTAACTGTTGCGGCAAGTGCTGCACCTTTGCCAGCATCGGCCATGACCACTGCCGTAACTGCGCCAATTCGCGCAGCAACTGTTGCAAGTTCTGCTGTGGTTTTAGTGGCCTTATCTCCTGCGAAATCAGCCAAGATAAATACGTTGCTCATATCAATTTCTTCTCTGCTAAGTAGTTAACGAGGGCTTCTCCGCCGCTACCTTCATCAGTAACTTTGATACCTGCTGCACGCGCTGGTCGTGGCGTTGCATCGTTTACTTGCGACCAAGCACTTTGTGATGAAACCCCGACTGCTGCTAAATTCTTTTGTTCTATCGTCTTTTTCTTCGCCGCCATAATTCCTTTAAATGATGGGTAACGTGGTTCGTTGATTTTCTCAACCACGCTGATCACACAAGGAAACGCTGCAGAAATCTCATCAACGCCAGCTTCAGTAACTCGTGTTATTGAAACTTTGCCAGCAGGATCAACTGTGACTTTGGAGGCGAAAGTTAACTGGCCCCAACCTAATCGAGCGCTGATCATCGCTGGAACAACGCTCATTCGCGCATCAGTTGACTCGGTTCCGCAAATAACAATGTCATAACCGCCATCGCTAATTACTTTGGCAAGCACTGCAGAAGTTGCGAGCGCATCTGCGCCAGCGAGTGCGCTATCGGTAATCAAGATTGCGCCATTTGCACCCATTGATAGCGCTTTACGCACCGCTTCAGTTGCGCGCTCTGGGCCCATTGAAATAACTGTGACGGTATTTGCGCCGCCTTCTTCATTGCCGCCGTGTGCTTCAGCGATTCGCAACGCTTCTTCAACTGCATATTCATCTAAATCATTTAAAACGGCATCAACGTTTTCGCGATCGAGAAGGCCATTGACCATTTTCTTCTCAGCCCACGAATCCGGAACCTGTTTAACGCACACGGCGATCTTCATAGGTCAGATGTTACTGGTCAGTAGCAAAATCCGCTAGCGCAAAACCCTAAACCAATACTTCATCTTTCCTTTGCCAACACTTCACCGTTCTACTGGTTATGAGTTAAACAACCCCCTTCATTCTCTACCTATGATCGCAAACCAGAGCCATTCGCAAATGCGCATCCTCATAGTCACCGAGGCGTTCTTGCCGCAAGTAAACGGCGTTACCAATTCAGTTCTTCGCTTACTTGAATATTGCAAACGTTCTGGACACGAAGTGCTTGTTATCGCACCTGAAAGCGAGAACGCTCCCAAAGATTATCTAGGGTTCAAAATTAAATATGTTCCTAGTATCGCAATGAAGAGATTAATTCCGATGGGCCTTCCGAAGAAGTACTTAGAACCATTCATTGAAGGTTTCAATCCAGATGTTATTCACCTTGCATCACCAATTTTCTTAGGTCATTACGTTGCTCGCCTGGCCCGTAAAGCAAATATCCCAACTGTTTCGGTCTATCAAACTGATATTGCAGGATTTGCGCGACATTACGGTTTAACTGTCGCTCATAACACCTTGAAGCGATGGGTAGCGCGAATTCATTCTGCGACTGATCTTACTCTTGCACCATCTGGTTGGGCTTGTCGAGATCTAGAAAATTCTGGTGTGAGCAACGTGAAACTCTGGCAACGCGGCGTAGATCTAGTCAACTTTACGCCAGAGAAGAGAAATGAATTTTTAAGAAATGACTTCTTAAGCAAGCGTGGTGCAAAATATGTTGTTGGCTATGTTGGACGACTTGCCAATGAAAAACGAATTGATGATCTAGCTATTTTAAATCGCCAGCCTGATATTCAGCTGGTGATTGTTGGACACGGTCCAGCTGAAGCGCGATTAAAGCGCGAACTATCTAACGCGATCTTTGTCGGTTACAAATCTGGTCACGAACTTGCCGAACACGTCGCATCTTTTGATGCATTTGTGCACACTGGAAAACACGAAACTTTCTGCCAAGCAATTCAGGAATCACTCGCTTCGGGAACAGTCGTTGTTGGCCCGGATTCTGGCGGACCTACTGATCTAATCGAACACGGTAAGACTGGGCTACTTATTGATACCGCTGACTCACACCTACTTCTTCACTCGATATATGCGCTACTTGAGCATCCAACGCTGGATCTAATGCAAATTGCGGCGCGTAAATCGGTTGAACACCGGACCTGGGACTATATAAACGAAAGCCTCATTGAACATTACCGTGACGTCATAGAAGTTGTTGCGCTGCGAAAAGAGTTGGTCGCATGAAAATCATTCATATCGCCAATTTCTATGGTCCAAAATCTGGTGGAATAAAGACCACCCTTCATAATTTAGGTTCTGGTTACACCAACCGTGGACACGATTTTACTTACATTGTTCCTGGCGTTGGCTTCTACCAAGAGAAAACACCGCATGGAAATCGCATCACGGTTCCATCTTGGTCAATACCTTTAAGCGGTGGTTACCGAATCATTAGATCTAATCGTCAGATAAAAAGTATCTTGCTTGCTCTTGCCCCTGATCGACTAGAGATATCAGATCGATTTACATTATCTGGTGTTGGCAGATGGGCCCGTTCTCATAAAATACCGACTCTAGTATTTAGCCACGAAACGCTACGTGGGCTAATCAAGAGCTACCAGCCCCTGTCTCTAAATAAATTTGTGCGTTGGCATAACACACGACTAGCAGCAAGTTTTG
>CAXNEU010000007.1:0-26202 GCA_964201705.1 Candidatus Planktophila sp.
CGATGGCTAGCGCCAAGCCAAGAACTAATCCGACTGTGGCAGATGATGCAGCGCCAACAGTCTTGAAGTTGGTGTAAATAAATAGCGCGGTTTCTAAACCTTCGCGCAAAACAGCGAAAAAAGCCACTAAAGCAAGGCTCATTGGGCCAGTCATTACTGCGCTATCAACTTTTCCTTGAAGATCATCGCGCAAAGTGCGAGCGGTGCGCTTCATCCAGAAGACCATCCAGGTCACAAGTGCGACTGCAACAAATGATGTTATGCCAGCGAATAGTTCTTCACCGCGACTTGAAAGTTCAGCTGATGTGAAGGAAAGGATTCCGCCGAGCGCCAAACTTGCAGCGATGGCGCTGCTGACTCCGGTCCAGACTGGTTTCAGGAGATGGCGGCGATCGGTGCGAACGATGTAGGCGACCAAGATCCCCACGATAAGTGCGGCTTCTAGCCCTTCACGCAGGGCGATTATGAATGTACTGAGCATGGGATAAATCTAGAACTGCACCCCGAATTACGCAACTTAAGTGTTGCGTAATTCCTCACACCTCGGCTGGGGTCGCTTCAGGCTCTTCGCTCTCGACTGGGGCTGCCAGCGGGATAGTCTCGAGCAGAGCAGACTCCAGAATTGGAGCGGTAATCTCGATCTGCCAGGTGCGAGCACCCAGAGTAGCCAAAGCACGGGCTACCTCGCCTTTAGGGGCGTTCCAGCAGATGCGGCGGATGTGTTCGGGGGTAAGCATATTTTCAAGTGGTATCGACAGCTCTTCCGCCTTCGCGATTAAACGGGCTTTGGCGTGGGTAAGCGGAGCATATTTATCGGGAAAGCGCTCGCGCCAAATCTTTAGCGGCGGCAGAGAATCAGAATCGGTTCTCGCCTGCGGCCATTGATCCTCAGCCAGGGCCAGGGCATCAGAAATAGCGCTAATCCAAGAGGCAGCGTTCTCCATCCAACGCGCTCGCAGACCAAGTGGGCGCAATACTCGCTCTAAATCCTTCTTTGTTTTGATCGTCTTTACATGAGCAACGCTGGCAATCTCCACGATTGCCGCATCTGAGAGAAGGCGACCTTGCGAGATATCGGCCTCCTGTGCGATTTCATTACGAACAGTCCAAATGGCACGGACTATCGCTAATTGATTTCGCTTCTTTATTTTCTGCATCCCAGAAGTTCTGCGCCAAGGATCAACGCGCGGCGGTGGTGGGGGAGCGTCGAGAATCGCTTGAAATTCTTCGCGTGCCCATTCCCATTTATTTGCGCTCGCCAAAAGTCCATAAACCTTTTCTCGTAATTCAACCAGTAATTCAACATCAAGTGCGGCGTAATTTAGCCATTCTTGCGGCAAAGGTCGCTGTGACCAATCTGCCGCTGAGTGTTCTTTGGCGAGCGAAACTTCCATCAGAGATTCAAGAAGTGGTCCTAACCCAACTCTCGGTAATCCAGCGATACGGCCACCGAGTTCGGTATCAAATAATTTACTGGGATTAATTCCTAACTCGCGCAGACAAGGAAGATCTTGGGTGCTGGCGTGCAGAATTACTTCATCACTCTGCAAGAGTGCATTTAATTCAATAAATAAACGGTGATTTGGCCCAAACGGAATCGGATCAATCAGATGCAATCCACCACCGTGGCGTTTAATCTGAATGAGATATGCGCGAGCGCTAAATTTAAAGCCAGATGCTCTTTCGGCATCAACTGCAAATGGGCCTGAACCTTCTGCTAATTCGCGTAACGCACTTTCAAAGGCTGGCTCATCGGCGATAATTTTTGGAACGCCCTCGGCAGGTGCCAAAAGTGGAATTGCGGTTATAACCGGTTCGTTATTGGGAGAATCTTCTTTGACATTTTCCATATATAAGATTTTTTAGCGCGCGGCTAAGCCTTGCGACGCGCTGCCGAAATTGGAGCAACGCCTTCAACGACTGGAGGCAAACCGGCAACTTCACCGAGAAGATTGCACCAGGCTAAGACGTGAGAGATCATCTCGTTAGAATCTTTAATAATCGGGCTCCAAGATGCGCGAATCTCAATTTCCGATTCATCATTGCGAGGAGATAGTTTTCCAAAAGATGCGCTAGAAACTCGAGTCACTGTTCCGCTAGGTGCGTTAAATTCGCAGCCAGCTTCAGATAGTGAATCGAGGAGCCAACTCCAGCCGACTTCTGGCAGCAGCGGATCATCTTGCATCGCCTCATCAACATCTGCACTCAAAAATGTGACACAGCGGAATTCGCCTTCCCAAGTATCTTGCCCACCTGGTTCGTGTAGAAGTACAAAACGACCAGATGCGATCTCGTCTTCGGCATCACCAAGCAGGCCATTAGAGACATCTGCGGTAAATGCGAAAGAGTAAGTCGCCAATTTTTGCGGGGCTGGAACTTCTTCCAAAATAATTTCAGATCGTGGAGTTACGGATCGAAGGTGATCCACCATTCGATTAAATTGGGCTACATCCACTGCTTAATTCTAAAGATGGCGGCGCAAGATAAGTGGGAGGCGGGGCGCAAGACTGTGTAACCTTGCTCGCCATGGCCACCTTATTCGCGTTACTTTCTAGCCTTTTGTGGGGTACGGCTGATTATCACGGTGGGAATTTAAGTAAAAAATATCCGGCGATTGCGGTACTTGGAGTGACGCAAGCTATCGGTCTTGTATTTGGAATTATCTTGGTATTAATCACCGGAGAATATTCCGCTAACGCTTTTGGCGAAAATGGATATTTCATTCCTGGTGTATTCGGAGGCGTATTCGGTTACTTAGGTTTGATTTGTTTATATGCCGGTCTGGCTACCGGAAGGATGGGAGTAGTAGCTCCGATAAGCGCTTTATCTGCACTGATCCCTGTTGCTTACGCTTTCTTTATCAAGGGAGATCGTCTATCCCTAATTCTTTCAATTGGTGCAGCACTTGCAATTGTCGGAGCTTTCTTAGCAAGTGGCCCAGAACTTTCACAAGGCCTTCCGATCAAACCACTAATTCTCGCACTTGGCGCAGCTGCTGGATTTGGTATTGCTTTAGTTGGGATGGCTATCGGTTCGCAAGGTAGCGTGCTAATGACAATGGTGATGATGCGCGCAACTACATTGTTTATTTCGCTCGGAATACTTTTGAAGTATCGCACAATTGGCGGCTTGAATTTTAAGTTAGCGCCGATTCTGATTTTTATTGGTTGCGCCGATGCCTTGGCCAATATTCTTCTGGGAATTGCAACTACTAAAGGAAGTTTAACCCTAGCAATGGTGCTCGGTGCTTTATATCCGATTTTTACCGCGGTCTTAGCTTTCAAATTCTTAAACGAAAGATTGCATCGCGTTCAATACATTGGAATATTTGCGGCAGTTGCCGGCGTTGCAGTTATTTCCGCTTTTTAGCTTCTATAAATTGCGTACCTTCAATTTCCTGACGTTTGATATCAACGAAGTTTCCTAAGAGCGCTGCAATATCTATTGGGTTTTCGCCACCGGTGACAGATGTAATACTTAAGTAAATTCCATCGAGTGCCTTGCTTAAAAGAAGTTCATCGATAATTGATGGGCCTGATTCCACCAGAACATTTTCACCAAATTTCTTGATCCCCTTTGCGAGGGCTTCTGCAGCAGAGAGGTTCCACCAGTGGGCCAGGCGGTTATCTGCCAAGGAGTTGATCATTGATCGTGATGAGATAACAACCGGCACAGGTGTGCGGTGGTAAGGCTCGGTGCGGGCAGTTTCGCCGCCAATTAAGAGAAAGTCTGCGCTGCGCCGACGGGTCAAGAAGGCGGTTCTGTCTACCCCGTTGGTAATGCCGAGGGAATTTCCACCTTTGGTGGTGGAGCCATCGGCTCCGACTACTAGTGAAGCAAATACCGCCATCTCAAAAGGCTACCGCGCCAAGATGTGATGTCAGTGGATGCGGATATATTTTTTTGCATGATCATTTCCTGTGATACCTGCGCCGTACGAGATATCGGATGCAATGATTGCATCTTGACTTATTTCATTACCAATCTGGAGTCGAAAGATGCGCTCAGCGAAATCCCCGACTCAACCGCCGATGCCATAGACCTACTTTCTTCGCGAGGACTTGTGCGCCCATTGCGCTTTAATTCAGCGTGATTTGCCTGAAATTAATTAAATTCACAGATTAGCCACGCGTACCTCAAGTTGAGAATGCACGATCGCCCCCGTTAGCCTTTAACTCTTATGTTAACCATCGGCCAAGCACTTCGATTGCGGTCAATGACCGCCGTTGCGATTGCTCTCTTTGCGATTGCGGCTCCGCTCATTATCGCGCCATCGGCGGAAGCAGCCCAATCTTTGGCAGAAGTTCAGGCTCGGGTTCGCCAACTTGAAGAAGAAGCAACGACTGCCGCAGAAGGTGCGCAAGAGGCGAAGGTAAAGTTGGCATCTCTTAATCGCACTCTTGCCGGAATCCAAGCAAAGAAGGAAGTGCAAAGTCAGAGCGTTAGCGCGCTTTCTAAGTCACTTAGTGCAATTGCAATTCAGCAATATAAAACTGGTGGGTTGAGCCAGAGCTTAGAACTGCTTTTCTCATCCGATCCCGCACTGTATCTCTCTGCGGCGGGATCCTTAGAAGCGATAACTCGAAAAAAGTCAGTTGAACTTCGTAAATTTCAAGCGGCGAAGCAACGCCTCACCGCAACTTCGCTAACAGTTAATGACAAGTTAGCGCTTGTAAAAGCAACTCAAAAGAAATTAGCAGCCCAGAGCGCGAGAGCAACCGCAAAGTTAGCTGAAGCTGAGTCGCTGTTATCCAAACTTAAGAAGGAAGATCGTGAACGGCTAGCGCGTCTTGCCCAACAAGAAGAAGATGCCGATCAAGCATCCTCTCTCGCCGCAGCAAAAGCGCTGTCAGGTGTATCAGGTCGCGCCGGTAAAGCGCTGCAGTATGCGCTGAAGCAAATTGGAGATAAGTACGTTTTCGGCGCAGCCGGAATGACAACTTGGGATTGTTCTGGCTTGACTATGCGAGCATTTCAAACTGCTGGTGTCTCACTACCGCACTCATCACGCGCGCAATATGGTTATGGGAAATCTATAAAACGCAGTGATCTTAAGGCGGGAGACTTGGTCTTTTTCGGACGCCCAATTTCCCACGTTGGAATTTATCTTGGTAAAGGCAAGATGGTGCACGCACCTCGATCTGGATCACGCGTAAAAATTGCCAGTGCATCTAATCTGGGGCGCAAACCTTACGTCGGCGCACGTCGCCTCTAACTTGATTCACTCTTTATCCACTAAATGACTGAAAAAATTCTTTGCATCACAAATGACTTTGGGCCGCGCGCCGGTGGCATTGAAACATTTGTGATCGGACTTATCGAACGATTGCCGCGTGGCTGCGTCACTGTTTACACCTCACAGCAAGGCGATACCAAGGCTTATGACCAGAATTGGCTGGATCAATTTGGAGTTAGAGTTTTTAGAGATAAATCCAAGATTCTGCTACCGACGCCAAGAGTTACTCGCGCAGTAAAACGTTTAATTGCCAAAGAAAGAATTGAAGTTGTATTTTTCGGAGCCGCCGCGCCATTAGCTGTTATGGCGCAAGGGCTACGTAAAGCGGGAGCGCAAAAAATAGTTTCGCTCACCCACGGGCACGAAATCTGGTGGGCCAAACTCTGGCCATTTAAATGGGCGATTCGCTATATCGGCAACCATGTTGATCACCTTACTTACCTGGGAGACTTTACTCGTAGCGAAATTTCTCGATCACTATCTGCAAAAGCAGTTTCTGCGATGGCGAAAATCGCACCAGGAATTGACACTGCGCATTTTGCGCCGCAATCTTCGGCCGCTGAGCTGCGAAAATCACTTGGACTTTCAGATAAAAAAGTAATCGTGAGCGTTGGTCGCTTAGTTCATCGCAAAGGTCAGGACTCGCTAATTTGCGCACTTCCAGAAATTCTGCAAAACCATCCCGAGGCGCATGTCTTACTGATAGGCACAGGACCTCATCAAACACACTTGGAAAACCTAGTTAAGAAATTTTCAGTGCAAGACTCCATTACTTTTATTGATCGCATTCAATATGCAGATCTGCCTAGATACATTTCTGTCGGAGATATTTTTGCAATGCCATCGCGATCTCGCCTTGCAGGGCTAGAAGTCGAGGGGCTGGGGATTGTTTATCTCGAAGCTAGCGCTTGTGGCTTGCCTGTTATTGCCGGTAAATCTGGTGGAGCGCCAGATGCAATCTTGGAAGGCGAGACTGGAATTACAGTAGATGGAAGAGATCCTGCTGACATTGCCAGAGCCGTGAAATTTTTATTTGATGATCCAATCAGAGCCAAAGAAATGGGAGAGCGCGGACGTGAATGGATTAATACGAATTGGCGCTGGGAAATCTGGGCAACAAAATTTATGGAGCTCCTCAAAATAAATTAAGGCTCCGTCCTTTTGTTACTGCGCCGAATCTATTGCTAACTCCAAGTTTGCGGTAGATCGCCGCCAAATGTGTCTTCAGGGTCGCTTCTGAAATATATAGCGATTTTGCCAATTGACTATTTGTGCCAGGAAGGGAAAGTGCGTGCAGAACAGTCAACTCTCGTGGAGTCAGAGCATCTGCCGCCTCAGTTTTCTTTAACGCGTTAGTTAAACCTGCTGCACTGAAATTTTTTGGTTGCCGAAGTGCACTTCTAAGAGATGCGACAAGATCTTCCAGCGGTGCGCTCTTCTTGACAAAGGCGCTGGCTCCCGCGCGCATTGCAGCAATTAAATGTCTTTCTTCTTCGCTCATTGTCAGTATCACAATCGCCATTTCTTTGGAGTGTTTACGAATCCATTGCACAATATCGAGACCAGATCCGTCAGGAAGGTTTAGATCAAGAATTACTCCATCAGGGGACTTGTGGGCAATCTGTGCAAAGGCTTCGGAGCGACTAGCCGCCTCTCCGCAACAAGACATACCCGCACCTTCGATTGCTCGCTTTATTCCGGATCTAACCGAAGGATGATCATCTACCAATAAAATCTGCGGTGTTTCAAACAGCGTCAAAGAGTAATTGCGACTCGGGTTCCTGAACTAGTTGATGAACAAGTGAAAGCGCCACCGAGTTTTTCAGTTCGTTCCTTTACGCCGATTAAACCTAAACGTGAACTCTCCAAGGTCGCACCTCCAATTCCGTTGTCGCGCACTTCTAGGTAGGTGCGATTTTCAACTTGGCTCAGAAATATCTCAATCTCGCTACCCCCAGAATGGCGGACGCTATTTCGCATCAACTCTGTCGCAATAGCGGTTAATTCAATTCCTAGTGCGGGTTCGATATCGAACTCGGCGATCTCTGCACGTGATAACCGAGAACCGCATATCTGGGTAGCCGCATCGGCTAACTTTTCCTGAACGGATTCCAGGTGAGGTTCTCTGAGTTGGTACATCTCACGACGAACTTTTGTGATGAGTTCATCGACCTGAAAGCGCAGCGAACGTATTCCTTTGCGCACAGGTGCCTGAGTATCGGCAGCAGCCAAGAGCAGATCTAACTCATAACCAAGTGCAACTAAATCTTGCGCCACCCCGTCATGAAGTTCCCGGGCTAAAGCTAAACGCTGCGGCGTGATCACTTAGTAAATAGTTCGCTGATCTCCTTGGCAAATTCCTGGGCAACAACGTGGCGCTTGATAGAAAGTTTTGCCGTTAGTTGACCGCCCGCAATTGTAAAGTCGGTAGGAAGAATGGTGAATTTACGAATAGATTCAGCTTTACTTACCGCTTTATTTGCTTCATCTACCGCAGTTTGTATCACAGAGATGAGATCTGGATCTTGCGTTAGCGTCGCAATTGTGGCGCCATCTTTCTTATTGGCCACGATCCAAGATTTAAGTGAATCTTGATCAATTGTTACCAACGCAGCGATAAATGGTTGATTATCTCCAACGACGACACATTGGCTAACAAGTGGATGCGCGCGCAGACGATCTTCGAGAACTGCAGGTGCAACATTTTTGCCGCCAGCGGTAACAATCAATTCTTTCTTTCGTCCAACGATAGAAAGGAATCCATCTGAATCTATCTGGCCTAAGTCACCAGATTTGAACCAACCATCTGCTGTAAAAACTTCAGCATTGGCAGCATCGTTCTGCCAATAACCGCGCATAACGATTGGTCCCTTTATTAAAACTTCACCATCTTCGGCAATTTTCACACTTGTGCCAGGAATTGGCTTTCCAACAGAGCCAACCTTTAGTGCTCCAGTGATATTCAAAGTAGCACCTGCAGTAGTTTCGGTGAGTCCGTAACCTTCATAAATTGTTACTCCAGCACCGCGATAGAAGTGTCCAAGACGTTTTCCGAGCGGAGCACCACCAGAAATCGCTGCTTCAACATTTCCACCCAAAGCGGCGCGAATCTTGGAAAAAACCAACTTATCAAATAGCGCGTGCTTAAGGGTAAGTAGCGGATTAAAGCCACGCTTATCTAGTGATTCGCTGTAGGCAATTGCAACATCAGCAGCTTTACGGAAAATCTTTCCTTTACCAGCAGCATCTGCCTTAGCTTCAGCGCCGTTATAAACCTTTTCAAAGATGCGAGGAACTGCGAGAACGAAGGTTGGCTTAAATGATGCGAGATCTGGTTGCAAGCGTCCGACTGGATCGCTGCAGTGCGCTAGATGCAGTCCTGCGCGAATTGCTCCGATTTGAACCATGCGTCCAAATACGTGTGCAACAGGCAAGAAGAGAAGTGTTGAACCATTTGGCTTAAGGAAGAGATCACTTGCTCCTTCAACGACATTGCCGCATTCTGATAAGAAGTTGCCGTGAGTTAATTGCACGCCTTTTGGTTTCCCAGTTGTTCCAGATGTATAAATCAAAGTAGCAAGCGTGTCAGGCAATAAAGCGTTTCTGCGGCGATCGATTTCGTCATCGCCGATATGCGCTCCAGCGGTAGCCAGAACAGAAAGAACGTCTTCGGTCATAGTCCAAATGTGCTTGGTATGTGCCGGCAAAACTGTGTTAACTAAGTCGCGATGTGTTGGCGTTTCAACAATTAAACCGACTGCGCCAGAATCGCTCAAGATCCAATCAACTTGTTCTGCAGAAGATGTTTCATAAATTGGAACTACACATCCACCGGCATACCAAATTGCGAAATCTAGAATTGTCCATTCATATCTGGTGCGCGCCATGATCGCGACACGATCACCGATCTGAATACCGGCTGCAACGAGACCTTTCGCAGTGGCACGAACTTCAGCATCTAACTCTTGTGCGCTAACTTTTTGCCAGCCATCACCGAGCGGGCGGGAGAGCATCACGCGATTTGGTTCAAACCAAGCGCGCTCTGCGATCAAATTTGTGAGGTTGCCTGAAGCGGCAGCAGGGACAAGGGCCGGGATAGCGATTTCATTCATGCCCTAACGCTAGCGCCCGTCTCGAAAAAAAGGGAGAGGTAGGAAAGCACTCTTTTACGGGTAACCTTTGGCCATGAGCGATTTCAGCAGTTCGACAATTACCATCGATGCCCCAATATCCGAAGTCGGAGCCACCTTGTTCGCGGTTGCCTCCTATCCCGAATGGTCCGGGGCTTTTAAAAAGGTGGATGTGCTTTCCACTGATGATCAAGGGCGCGCAACGAAAGCAAAGCTAACTGTTGATGCAGGCGCTGTTAAAGATGTAGTAACTCTCGACTTCGACTGGAGCGCGGCACCGGACAAGGTTACTTTTTCACTCGATGATGCAAACATCCTTACCAAGATGGATGGCGCATATTTACTTAAGAATTTAGGCGGCGACGCAACTTCTGTAACTTATGAACTCTCAGTTGGATTATCAATGCCAATTCCAGCGATGATGATTGCCAAGCAAGAGAAATCAACTATTGATAGCGCGTTGAAGCAGCTTAAAGAACATATAGAGGGATAACTCCGTGGCTTCCAACACCATCGGTATCGATGTAGGTGGCACCAAGGTTCTCGGTGGCGTCGTAAGCGCAAGTGGTGAAATTCTTGCGACTGCGCGGCGTGATACGCCCCGTGAAGGCGGGCGCGCCCTTACTCAAGCAATTGCTGATGTAGCAAATGAGTTGGGGAAAGAATTTGAAAGCGAAGCAATAGGCGTATCCGCTGCAGGATTTATCTCATCTGATCGAAAGACAATTTTAGCGACTCCAAATATCGCAGGCTGGAATGGAGTTGATTTAGATAAAGAGCTAACCCAAATTCTTGGAAAGCGAATCGTTTTAGAGAACGATGCGAATGCAGCAGCGTGGGGTGAATTTAAATTCGGTGCAGGCCGTGGTCGTAAAGATTTAATGTTGTTAACTTTGGGAACCGGAGTCGGTGGAGGACTAATTTTAGACGGATCGTTATTTCGTGGAGCATTTGGAATTGGCGCAGAACTCGGCCATATAAGAATTGTTCCCGAAGGCCATCTATGTGGATGCGGTATTCGTGGATGTTTAGAGCAATATGCATCTGGATCTGCACTAATGCGACATACCCGCGAAGCGATTAGCGCCAGCCCAGATATCGCGCGCAATTTGCTCGCTCGTGGTGATGGCACTTTGGAAGGCCTAAAGGGTCAACATATTACTGAAGCGGCGCGTGACGGTGATCCGGTTGCACTCGCCGCGTTTAACACAATGGCAAGTTACTTGGGTGCAGGGATTGCATCGCTTTGTGCTGTGATTGATCCTTCTTGCATAGTTTTAGGTGGGGGAGTAATTGACGCCGGTGAAATTTTTCTTGGACCGACGAGAGAAGCAGCAATGCGCTTAATTCCGTTTAGCGGCAAGCATCCATATCCAGAAATTATTCCGGCAGAACTTGGTAATAACGCAGGTTTGGTCGGCGTTGCCGATCTGTCAAGAATTTAAAGCGCGGCTCCATCGTCATCACGAAAACCTTTTCCATTTTTCCATTTTTGAAACGCTGCTAACGCGTCACGAAAAGATTGAGAAGCGTTTTTTCTGGTGGGATTGGGAGCAACAAATTTCTCGTTATCTGCAATTGCATCGAGCTCGTCAAGATATGAAGTTGGCGCTGACTCATCCAAAGAAAGATTTTCAACCATTGATTGAAATTCCATTTCAATCAATTCACGTTCTGTAGCGTCATCTGGGTCATCCTGGCGCTTATCGTTTTCGCTCATAACTCCTGCTCCATGGTTCATATTCGCACATTCCAACCTTTTGGCGCTAAATTAGATCCATGAACAACCTGCCGTACGGCATCTTGCGCGCATTCCTAACCCCATTCCTGATGATCCTCTTTCGCCCAAAGGTGAGAGGGCTGCGCAATGTGCCAGGCACTGGTCCAGTGATCATCGCTTCAAACCATTTGTCTTTTAGTGATTCGATTTTCATGCCGTTGGTTGTGCCGCGCAAAGTTACTTTTCTTGCCAAGAGCGAGTACTTCACATCACCAGGGCCAAAGGGGCTGCTAAAGAAGTTGACTTTTATCGCGCTAGGCCAAGTTCCAGTCGATCGTTCAGGTGGCCGACGAAGTGAAGCGGCGCTTATTGCAGGTCTTAAAGTACTTGCTGAAGGAAAGTGTCTAGGTATCTATCCAGAGGGCACTCGATCACCTGACGGCCGTTTATATAAAGGACGTACCGGTATTGCACGTTTAGCGATTGAATCAGGCGCGCCAATAATTCCAGTAGCAATGTTTAATACTGAGAAAATTCAACCTACCGGCACTGTTGTACCAAAAGTGATGCGCGTTGCAATGATCTTCGGCGAACCTATGTACTTCGAAGGCGATTCGACTGATTTGCTTTATTTACGAGATGTCACAGATAAAATTATGTCAACCATTCAAGAGCTCTCTGGTCAAGAATATGTCGATACCTATGCGACAAAGGCTAAGAAAAGTTCAGAAGAAGATGAAGGTTAATTACTTTCTATTGCTAATCGCTTGAGTAGGTAATTACATGTATCGCAATCAGCACCCGCTGCTGGCAATTCTCCTTCGATGACATCAATTAAATCCGAAATCAATGAGTTAAATTGTGCTTGGTCACGGGTTACGTGTAGGTAATGCTGGGTGACCCCAAATCCATATGCTCCATCTGCTGTTTCTGTAACGCCAGCTAACTTCCAAACTAAGAGCCCCATTGAAGAGACCGGGAAGGGCTTACCTTTTTCAGGGTTCTCAAGGGCGTAGGCGTACGCCTCTAGTTGTGGTGCATAGAACTGGGCGTTATCGCGATCAGAATCAGATACTTTGCAATCGATGATTCCCACTGACCCATCGTCATAATGTGCGAGTAAGTCATATATTCCAAGGATGCGCCAACGTGTTGCTTTTCCATTTACTTCTATAGGAGCGCTTTTGACCCACTGCCCCCATTGTTTTACAACTCCGGGTGAAAGTGAGGGATCTAGGTCGGGCATGGCAGCGCGACGAAAATGTTCTTCTTGCGCTGACGACAAAGGTTTCACCAGTGGAAACTGTCCGGGCATCGTAATTTTAAACCAATATTTAATCCAAAGGCAGCGCTTGCAGGTCGATAATCCAAAAGTCAGATCAGATGGCGCAATAGTGTCGCGAGCGGGTACAGCTGGTTTAACAATTTTTAAACTCATGTGATGATTAAATCACGCACGGCTGACGCAATCACCGTAAGACCCAAGATGACCATGACTATTCCACCTGTTGCACGCAATTTTTCTAATCTGCTCTCATCACTTGCAAGCCAGACGCGGGCTGTGCCGGCGAGCAACCCCCAGGAACCATCTGAAATAAATGCCAAGATGGAAAAGAGCGCTCCAAGAAGTAAAAGTTGTGAAGTTACTTGCCCACGTTCGATATCAATAAATTGGGGGAGCACCGCCGCATAAAAAACCAAACCCTTTGGATTTAGCGCACCAACCCAGAAGCCATCGCGAGCAGATCGCCAAAATGTAGGAACTACAGTTCCTTGATTTCGCATATCGGCGGCATGAATTTTACGGGCGCGAATTGCTGTGACACCCAAATAAACTAAATATCCACCACCACCCCATTGCACAGCCGAGTAGGCGAGATGAGATCTAGAAAGAATTGGCCCTAAACCGAATGCGACAAGAGATGAAAGCGCGAACGCTCCGGTTACATTTCCGGCAACTGTAAATACTGCAACTCTTCTTCCCCAGGCAATTGCGCGTGCAATCACAAATAAAACGCTCGGACCCGGCGCCAAAATGATAATCATCGCTGCGACGATGTATTCAGCTAATCGGCTTGGAATGACCATTTGGCAATTGTAACTCTAGAAAAATGCAGAAGGGGCGGCAAGTGCCGCCCCTTCCTTACAGCGTATTCTTAGATTATTTACCGCGGGCATCAGATATCGCGTGAAGAACGCGATAGCCGATAACTGCAACCAGAGTTGCATTTACGATTCCGGTAAATGTGTAATCGCCACGAGTCCATGAGTAATCGGCGATTCCGATGATGAGTGCAGAGCCGGCTATTAGAAGATTGGTTGAATCAGCAAAGTTGACCTTTGAATCAATCCAGATGCGCGCACCCAGAACTCCAATCATTCCAAAGAGTGCAGTAGAAACTCCACCTAGCGCCCCAACGGGAGTTGCACTCAGCACTGCTCCAAATTTTGGTGATAGCGAAAGCAAGATTGCGCCTGCTCCGGCAACCCAATATGCGGCAGTTGAGAAAACGCGAGTCGCCGCCATTACACCAATGTTTTCAGCATAAGTAGTTGTTCCGGATCCGCCACCCATTCCGGCGAGCGTTGTCGCAACACCATCTGCCATAAGCGCATTTCCCATTTGATCATCAAGATCTTTACCAGTCATTGCGGCAACAGATTTAACGTGTCCTACGTTCTCTGCAATCAAAACGAGAACTACAGGGAGGAAGAGAATCATTACATTCATGCTAAATGTTGGAGTTGTAAAAGTTGGAATAGCAAACCAAGATGCGGCTTCAATTCCCTTAGTATCTACATCTCCCATAATAAGAGCAACGATGTAGCCGACTGCGAGTCCTAAGAAAATACTGATGCGGCTTAAGAAACCTTTAGAAATTACGCCGATAAGTGCGATGCTTCCCAAAGTGATAATCGCGATGAGTGGATCTTTTGTGAAGTTACCTTTTGCTGCTCCTGCAAGATTGAAACCAATAACCATAACGATGGTTCCGGTCACGACAGGTGGAAGGAGCCAGTTAACCCAGCCAATTCCGGCTGCGCGAACTGCAAAGCCAACCAGTGCAAGTACAACACCGGTAAAGACGATGCCGCCGAGTGCTGCAGCCATTCCGCCACCAGCACCTGCTGAGGCAACTGCTGCGCCAATCGGACCAAGGAAGGCAAAAGAAGATCCTAGGTAGCTTGGTACTTTATTTTTTGTAATTATTAAGAAAAGGATTGTGCCTATTCCAGAGAAGAACAGCGTTGTGGTTGGAGGAAATCCAGTGATGATCGGTACCAAGAAGGTTGCGCCGAACATTGCGGCGATATGTTGAAGACCAACGCCCATAGTGCGGGGCCAGCTCAGTCTTTCATCTGTTGAAACAACTTCACCGGCGGCGATTTTCTTGCCGGTTCCGTGGACTTTCCAAGTTAGTAAGGACATTTATTACCTTTCCGAATAAGTTGCTACGAGAGCGTTCACCGTGTGTGAGCACTTATGGAAGGGAAGATGGCTAAAGGGTATTCCTGCCTACTTGCCAATTAATTGGTCATTCTGGGGCGAGTTGCAAGAAACCCCTCGCTAGCCACTGTTTTCGCGGCTAACGAGGGGCGCCCTCACGGAGAGTTGAGGGTTAAATCGTCGCATCCTCAGGGACGCGACGAATATGTAGTAACCCAAGAACTGATAGCAAAAGCATTACCAGAGAACCAGCAAGTGCAACCAAAGCAGAAATTCCTGCGATGGATCCTAAAGTTCCAAATGCATATGCTGTTAGCAGCGTTCCCCTAAGAACAGTGCCCTTAAATACAGTTTCAACCATCCCTGACTTCGCGCCCGCGTCTGCTTTCAAAGCTTCATCATTTGGGTTCTCTGCTAGAGCCGCTCTGGCTGCACGGTTAGCGGCGCTAGCTGCCGCGTAAGTAGGCATACCAGATAGGTGGAATCCTAGATAATGATCTGCATACATTTGTGCTTGTGTTGCGTTGGAAAGAATTTTCTCTCCATTAGCAGCAAAGAATTCTGTGACATTTGCTGATTCTTCAGCATTTCCCGTGGCCGCCGGAATAGTAATTTCTTGCGCCTCTAATTGTGATGCAACTGCGTCAGATGCAAAACTCGCACCCCAGTTGAGTAGACCGGCAGCTATCAATAAAAAAACAGCTAGGCCAAAACCAACAGCGGTTACTATTTTGTCAAAACTCTTTCTCTTCATTTTAATCTCTCCCTATTTAAACACCCAACGTTTAGGTGCAAGACAATTAATACTCCTGTAGGGATATCGTTATTAAGGAAAAAGTCGGGGCTAGCCCTCCACCAGATTTGGTGAGTGCTAGCCCCGAGAAATTTGTGATCTAGTTAATGGTTTTCACGATTGCAAAGTGATTGTCCATCTGAACCAATTTGTAAATGTGAGCAAGCTACTTTCAAGCGATCAAATGCGGAATCTCCATAATGTGCGCGATAAGCAAGCGCCAATAAAACTCGAATATTCGTGTCAGGATCAGATTTAATGTTAAAAGCTTTAGCAGATCGACCAATGGTATTTTCAATTACCTTTTCGGTGTGAGATGTCTCCCGCGCAATTGCCGAATTAGTTTTGCCATCACACATCAATCCAAGAACCAGTTGCTCGAATGGGTTTAACTCTCGTGCGATTATTGTGATATCTCTTGCCATAGCGACCTCTCCGTCGCTTCCATGATCCTCTTTCTTTCCTAGGTTACTAACCAGTAGGATAGGCAAATGTCCGAAATCACCAGCCGCCGTGAAGGCGATATCCAGATCCTCACCTTCAACCGCCCCTCGAAAATGAATGCGCTGACTCGCGAAATGTACGCGGGTTTGGCAAATGGATTAAATGAGGCAGCAGGAGATTTTGGTGTTCGCGCCGTCATCATTACCAGCGAAGGCGAACACTTCACCGCCGGCAATGACATTGCAGACTTCTTAGCAAACCCACCGACTGGTGAAGATAGCGATGTTGCAAAGTTCTTAGGATCACTTCTTGAATTTCCAAAGCCCCTGATCGCAGCGGTAAAGGGAAATGCAGTTGGCGTCGGAACCACAATGCTTTTGCATTGCGATGTTGTCGTTGCTTCTCCGTCAGCTAAATTCTCAATGCCCTTTGCTTCCCTCGGCTTAGTTCCAGAAGCCGGATCTAGTTACCTCTTCCCGCTTTTAGTTGGATACCAAAGAGCAGCAAAGATTTTCTTTACAGGAGAAAGCTTTACTGCCGAAAGTGCGCAAGAGATGGGGCTGGTCGCAACAATCGCTGATAATCCATTGATTGAGGCGATGGAGTTAGCAAATGTAATTGCTGCCAATCCACCGCAAGCGATGATCAATACCAAAGCGCTCTTGAAGGCGAGTAAGCACGATGCGGTGGCAGCGGTAATGAAAGCAGAGTTTGAACTCTTCTCACTTGCACTGCAATCGGAGGAAGCAATGGAAGCGTTTATGAACTTTATGGCTAAGAAGGGGAAGTAATGACAATCACCGGAGATTTATCAGGAAAGAAGATCTTTATTACTGGAGGATCTCGTGGAATCGGTCTGGCGATAGCGCTACGTGCTGCGCGCGATGGCGCATCAATTGCAATCGCGGCGAAGACATCTGATCCCAATCCCAAGTTGCCAGGAACTATTCACACCGCAGCCGAAGAGATTCGGGCTGCAGGGGGAACGGCGCTGCCTATTCAATGCGATCTACGTGATGAAAACCAGATCGCCGATGCCATTGCACAAACCGCTGCAGAATTCGGTGGGATCGATATCTTGATCAATAACGCCAGCGCAATTAATTTAACTCCAACAGAGGCGACTCCGGCCAAGCGCTTTGATTTAATGTTTGATGTAAATGTCCGAGGCACTTTTTTAACTTCCCAGGCTGCTATTCCTCACCTACGTGCATCCGCCGAGGCTGGGCGCAATCCGCATATCTTGACGCTTTCTCCACCACTTTCGATGAAGGCGAAATGGTTCCAACACCATGTTGCCTACACAATGGCGAAGTACGGAATGTCTATGTGTGTCCTTGGAATGTCAGAAGAATTCCGCAAGACCGGAATCGCCGTAAATGCCTTGTGGCCACGTACCGCAATTGATACCGCTGCACTGCAGATGATTCCTGGAATTGATACAGCGGCTTGTCGCACTCCAGAAATCTTGGCTGATGCAGCCTATGTAATTTTAAATCGTCCATCTAAAGAAACCACAGGCAACTTCTTCGTTGATGATGAGGTCTTGGCTTCAGTAGGCGTTACTGACCTTGAAGGTTATTCAGTAGTCCCAGGCACGAAAGATTTCTTACTTGATTTCTTCCTAGATTAAAGATCATGCAGATCTCTTACTTATCAAGGAATGATTTCCCAAGGAATAGATCTGAATTAGGAAGTGATATAGCAGCAGGTTTAACGGTGGCAATAGTTGCCCTTCCGCTTGCGATTGGTTTCGCAGTCACGACCGGAATGTCTGCGGCATCAGGAATAACTACTGCGATCATTGCAGGTTTCATCGCAGCACTTTTTGGTGGATCTAGATATCAAGTCAGTGGTCCAACCGGGGCAATGACGGTGGTGCTTATTCCAATTGTTACTCAATACGGCGTGGCAGCAATTCCCGCCTTGGGTGTGATGGCTGGACTCTTGGTAGTAATAGCTGCAGTGTTTCGGGCAGGTTCTGTAATCAATCGAGTTCCTTGGGCGGTTGTCGAAGGATTCACTGTTGGTATTGCACTCGTAATTGCGTTACAACAGATTCCACTTGCTCTAGATTTTCCTAAAGGTAGTGGAGATCGCACATACATAGTTGCCTGGCATACCCTGCAAGGCGCAATTAGTGCTGGGCTAAATTGGAATTCGATTGCAGCGGTAGCTTTGACGCTATTGATTAAGTTCAATTATCCCAAGATTGCGCATCGCTACAAGTTTAAAGTTCATGTTCCGGCCAGTATTGTTGCAATCTTTGCGATTACGGCAGGATCATTAACGTTACATATAGGCCTAAACACGATTGGGGATATTCCGCGTTCCATTGGAAAGTGGTCGGGAAATTTGATTGAGACAAGCACGTTAAGCCATTTGATTCTGCCAGCAGTTCTAATCGCCTTATTAGCCGCAATCGAATCCTTACTTTCAGCACGAGTAGCCGACGGAATGATTCATGCTCAAGGGAAAGATAAATACAACCCAAATAAGGAGTTAATTGGCCAGGGCCTAGCCACAATCGGTTCTTCACTCTTTGGGGGAATGCCTGCAACTGGGGCGATAGCACGAACAAGTGTCAACGTTCGAAATCACGCAAAGACCAGAGTTGCAGCTATGTCGCATTCAGCATTTCTTCTCTTAATAGTTCTTCTCTTTGCGCCTATGGTTAGTGCGATTCCAACCTCAGCGATCGCGGGAGTGTTGATCGGAACTAGTTACAGAATCTTGAATCCAGCCTCGATCCGGGAATCGCTGAAAACGACATATGCTGAAGCATCAGTGTTAATTATTACAGCCACAGTTACATTGCTAGTTGACCTGATTTGGGGGATAGGAGTCGGTATCGTTGCCCACTTCGTAGCAAAGTTATTAAATAGGGGAAGATAAGTTGAACTTAGAACTAAATGGCACCAACGTTATTTCTGAGTCCGAACGCAGGGGAAAAGCCTCATCGCTCTTCTGGCCGTGGTGCGGTGCAAATGTATCGCTGCTGGCTCTTTCATACGGTTCGTTCTTTCTTGGCTTTGGCATTTCATTCTGGCAGGCAACGGCTGCTGCCTTTATCGGCACAATACTTTCGTTTCTCTTAGTAGGTTTTAGCTCGCTGGCAGGCAAGAGATCGAACGCACCAACTATGGTTTTATCACGTGCTGCATTTGGGATTAAAGGCAACATTGTTCCTGGACTTCTCTCCTATCTAGTCTTTGTTGGCTGGGAAACAGTTCTGGTCTCATTAGCAACGTTAGCCACCGGAACAATTCTGGTTCGATTGGGAGATTTCGATCGTGATGTCGCGATGGTTCTGGGATTTGTTATTGCAGCCGCTTTGACGATTTACGGTGGCGTGCTTGGACATGGTGTGATCATGCGCTTACAGAAATATCTAACAATTATTACCGTTGCCGCAACTTTGCTTTACATCTTTCTCACAGTTGACTCAGTCAATTGGAGCGCAGTTTCGGACATACCTGCTGGAAAGGTACAGGAATTTATCGGAGCTCTGATCTTTGGAATTACCGGAATTGGACTGGGGTGGGTAAATTCCGCGGCAGATTATTCACGCTATTTGCCGCGCACAACATCTAGTAGTTCCGTTGTGGGTTGGACTGTCCTAGGCGCTTCAATTGTTCCTATTGGATTGGTTACTTACGGCGCGCTCTTGGCTGGCAGTGATCCGAAATTATCTGAGGCAATTGGCATGGATCCAATTGGCGCTTTAACCACACTGCTCCCAACTTGGTACCTGGCGATATTCGCGCTAATCGCGATTTTTGGATTGGTCGGTGGAGCAATTCTCGATCTATATTCATCTGGATTAACTCTGATATCTGTTGGACTTCCTGTTAAACGCCACGTAGCAGCAAGCATTGATGGCAGCGTCATGTTGGTTGGAACTATCTACATTGTCTGGGTCGCAGATAATTTCTTCTACCCATTCCAAGGTTTTCTAATCACCCTGGGTGTTCCGATCGCAACGTGGTCTGCGATCTTTGTAACCGATGTTTTACTTCGCAAACGGGCCTACGATGAAATTGATCTTTATCGCCTTGAAGGGCTTTATGGAATCTGGAATTTTAAATCGCTGACGCTGATGGGCATTGGCTCCTTTATCGGTTGGGGATTTGTGACCAATACATTCGCAAGCTGGCTCTCCTGGCAGGGTTATTTACTCTTTTTGATCGGTGGAAAAGAAGGACCTTGGGCTTTTGCAAACGTGGGCGTAATTTTTGCACTTGCTATCGGTGCACTCGGTCATTTCTTGCTTTCAAAGAAAACTATTTTGCGGCAGGAATCTTTCTAAGCCAGAGATATCCAATCGCTCCAGAAATTAGTGCTGAAATTATCAGTCCTGCGCGGATCTCACTCTGAACCCTTTCGCTAGCAACTGCGACTTCAGCAATAACAATCGAGACGGTAAGCCCCATACCCGCGAGAGCACTAACGCCAACGATCTCGGAAAAGTGCAATTCATTTGGAAGAGTTGCGATGCGCATCCGCAATACCAACCAAGCAAAGAGAGATATACCAAGAATTTTTCCAACAATGCGCGCGATAACCAAGGCCGTCGTTGTTTTTGAAGTTAAGTCGCTAAATGAAAGGCCTTCAGCTAGTTTGCTAATTACATAAACTGGAATGATTATGAAGGTGCAAAGGGGAGAGAGAAGTGCGATCAATCTCTTTGTCGGCAGCTTCGGGATTGAGGCAAAAATCCCACCAAGTGCTGCGGCTCCAAGTGTCGTGGCGCTGTGCATGAGATCTAGATCTTTTGAGTAGAAAAGCGCTAGAACAATTAGTGAAAATAGATCGTCGGCAACAGCCAGAGTTAATAGAAAAAGCCTAGCTGCAGGGTTAGCTTTTCTACCAAGTAAAGCAAATACACCCAGCGCTAGCGCTAGATCGGTTGGCATTGCAGTAGCCCAACCGCCACTTTGGGAATCAATTAAGAGAAAGATTGCTGCTGGGAAGATCATTCCACCCAAAGCTGCAATCGTAGGTAAGAGAATCTGCTTTGGATTACTAAGAGTGGTTGTTATCTCTAATCCAATGAAGAAGAAGAAAATTGCGATTAGAAGATCTACCGTCATAGCCGCATATTACAAGGAAAGTTAAAGGCCCCGATCGAATTATCGACCGGGGCCTTTAACTTAATTTACTTCTGAATTCGAATTAGATGTCGAAATAACATCTAAACGCTTAGCAGAATCTTTAACTTTGTTGCGAAAACCCATTTATTTATGCTCGAAAGTAAATATATCCTAATAAATCCTGTGTCGGACCGTGTCGCAGTTTGTGTCTTAAGTGTGTCGTGCGGGTTTTTCAAGCGCAATTTCCATAAATTTGACGCTCAATCCTGTGTCTTAAATCTACCTCAGACCGACCGTTTTTTGTTTCATCCTTCTATTTTCGGGCTTCTAGGGCGACAGGGACAAGTATTTGAATGGTCACCGACCTAACTTGGCCTTGATAATGAGTCTGTTCAACTAATGACTGGGCCTTGTCGGTGTTATCTGCCATTCTTAGGCCATGACCCAGTTGGGCGTGTTGGACTAGGCAGGAGTTGGTGTGAGTTATTCAGATTTAAGCGACCAGGAACTGACAGAAATTGTCGCCACTTTAAAATCTGGCAAGCCTCTGCCTTCCAGATACAAGGCTTCGCTTTTTGAGGACAACTTAAATGCTGAGTTAATTTGGCCTGGAAAGACCACGGAGATTGAGCGGTCTGTCCTTCCTTTCCAGAGTATTGAGCAAATTGATGAACCGCGGTCTACAACGGTTCAGCAGTTTGACCTCTTTTCAATGGATGATAATTCTGGAAGACAATCTGGCGGTTGGACTAACAAACTCATCTGGGGTGATAACAAATTAATTTTGTCATCTCTCACGAATGGCCCCATGAAGAGCGAGATTGATAAAGCAGGTGGATTGAAACTCGTTTATATAGACCCACCCTTTGATGTTGGTGCGGATTTCTCCATTGAGGTCAATGTTGGAGATGGAAGCGTGACTAAAGAGGCTTCAGTTATTGAGCAATTTGCGTACCGCGACACTTGGGGACCAGGCAAATACTCAAAGATGATTTACGAACGTTTGAACCTAATTTACTCACTTATGGCCGACAACTCTTCAATTTTTGTTCACGTTGATTGGCGTGTCAACAGCATCGTACGTGTGATGATGGATGAGGTTTTTGGGGTTGATAACTACAAGAATGAAATCGCCTGGTGTTACTCAGGTCCTTCAAATACGGTTTCACACATGCCTCGTAAGCATGACTCAATTCTTTTTTACGTAAAAGGAACGCCTTTATTTAATCAACCTCGCATCGCACATAAGTCTGGAGTTCATAACACTGGACAGGTATTCGGTGGAAAAGTCGAAAACGCCAGTGAAGAAAAACAAAGGGAAATGGAGCAAAAAGGCAAAGCCCTAGAGGATTGGTGGTTGGACATATTTGCTACCGACCGATATCGCTCGGAACTTGTTGGCTACCCAACTCAGAAACCTGAAAAACTTCTTGAACGTATTATTGAGATGACTACCGAGGAAGGCGACATGGTTGCCGACTTCTTTTGTGGAAGTGGTACCACTTTGGCGGTTGCCGAGAAGATGGGAAGAAAGTGGATTGGCTCTGACTTGGGTCGCTTTGGAGTCCATACGAGTAGAAAAAGACTCATTGGCGTACAGCGTGAATGTGCGTCAAAGGGGGAGAGTTACCGAGCCTTTGAGATTTTGAATCTCGGAGCATACGAGCGACAGTATTTTGCTGGAATAGATATGTCTCTTCCAGAAGAACAGAGAAAAGCAATCTCAGCAGAACGTAGAGAACATTTTCTTCAAACAATTCTGTCCGCTTACGGTGGAGAGCGCACCGACCAATTTGCTGAGTTTCACGGGACAAAGGATTCGTCGTGCGTATTTGTTGGTCCATTAGATTCAGCGGTAACGCAAGAGGATGTTCGGAATTGTGTTGAATCTGCGAAAAAGAATGGACTAACTCGTATAGACATTTTGGGGTTTGAATTTGAAATGGGCATCAAGCCAGTGATGGTGGACGAGGCAAAGGAGCAGGGAGTCACCGTTGCTCTGCGCTACATACCAAATGATGTTTTTGATACTAAGTTGATTTCCAAAGGTGAAGTTAAATTCCACGATGTTGGTTATGTTGAAGTTGAGGCAAAGCAATCCAAATCAGGTCCTGTGACTGTGAGTCTCAAAGACTTTGGAGTCTTTTATTCACAGGACGACTCAGATGGCATTACTCAAAGTTTGAAGAATGGTGCTTCGCGAATCATTATTGATAATGGCCAAGTTGTGAAAGTAAGTAAGGACAAGAAAGGCATCGCTTCGCGTGAAATTTTGACAAAGTCGTGGGTTGATTGGATTGACTACTGGTCAGTTGATTTCGATTTTGAATCTCAAAAAGAGAACGTGACTAGCATTATTGATGGGAAAGAGAAGACAGTTTGGACAGGTCGCTACATATTTGAAAATCAGTGGCAGGATTACCGAACACGCACAAATAGAGACTTGAAACTTTCTTCGGCCGAACACACCTACACAACACCAGGCGATTATAAGATTGCGGTGAAAGTGATAGATATTTTTGGAAATGACACAACAAAAGTTGTGAAATTAAAGGTGAAGTGATGCCACTTTCACCATCCTTCCCAACAGACCCATACACAATAATTGAGCCGAGTCTCAGGTGGTATCCGGGAGCCTCTGAACTTGATTTGGAAGAAGCAAGCAAGTTAATTCCACCATTGGTGGCATCTATTCGTATTGGCGTCCATGAGTGGCGACTTGCGGGATACCCAAATATTTCAGAGACTTCACGAAATTTACTGCGGTATTGGTTTGAGGAACGTCACCTAATTGATTCACCTGACGGAAGTAAGCGCGAATTCAAATATTTCTTTGCGCAACGAGAAGCGATTGAAACGGCAATTTGGCTTTTTGAGGTTGAAAATGCGGTGGACCCTCGCTCGCTCATTAAGTACGACTCATCAGGCCAAGTAGCCTCTGGGCATTTTTCTGAAATTTGGACACGATATGTATTCAAATTGGCAACAGGCGTTGGCAAAACTAAAGTTTTATCACTTCTTATAGCCTGGTCGTATTTTCACAAACTGTATGAGGTGGACAGCAAACTATCCAAGAATTTCTTGCTAATTGCGCCAAATATCATCGTTCTTGATAGATTATTTGAAGATTTTGATGGGCTAAAAATATTTTTCAACGACCCTGTTCTTCCGCGTGATGGTTATGGCGGAAAGAACTGGAATGCTGATTTTCAGGTAAGCCTTCACGTCCAAGATGAAGTTGGGAAAGTGTCCGAGAGTGGGAATATTTTTCTAACCAATATTCATCGTATTTATGAAGGCTCTCCACAACCTTCAATGTCCGATACCGACCTGACGGACTTCTTTTTGGGCAAGAAACCGATTACGAAGACGACGCAAAAGGAATTTGATTTGTCCGAAGTTGTTCGCGGAATTGATGATTTAGTTATTCTCAATGATGAAGCCCACCACATTCACGATGAAAAACTTGCTTGGACGAGAGCAATTGAGTCAATTGATTCCAAAATGCGATTGAGAACTGGTCACGGTATCTCAGCGCAGTTGGATGTAACCGCAACCCCTAAGCATTCAAACGGTGCGGTATTCGTTCAAACGGTCTGCTCTTATCCGTTGGTGGAAGCGATTAGGCAAGGAATCGTCAAAACACCTGTTGTCCCCGATGAAGCATCGCGTGGAAAACTCACCGAACATCCATCAGACAGAGTTCACGAGAGATACGCAGACCACCTCAAACTTGGATATTTAGAATGGTCAAAGAGACGCGACAATTTGTTAAAGGCTGGCAAAAAACCAATCTTGTTCATTATGACAACCACAACGGATGAGTCAGATGAAGTTGCCAAATATATGGAACAAACTTATCCAAATCTCACAGGCAAAGTATTAGTGATTCACACGAATGCTTCAGGCGAAGTTGGGACAAAACCTGGCGATAAAGAATTGGAAAGTTTGCGCGAAGCGAGTCGAAAAATTGATTCTCTTGATAGTCCCTATGAATGTGTTGTATCAGTCCTAATGTTGCGCGAAGGCTGGGATGTTCAAAATGTTATTTCAATGGTGGGATTACGGCCATACACTGCGAAGAGCATGGTTTTACCCGAGCAGACTTTAGGCCGCGGGCTAAGACGTATGTTCAGAAATGACGCAACACTAATTGAATACGTTTCTATCGTTGGAACTGATGCCTTTTTAGATTTCGTTGAGAGCGTGCGTTCCGAAGGTGTAGAACTTGAGAAAGTTTCAATGACTGCCACGAGCGTGCCAAAAGCACCGATGCTAGTGGAAGTAGATGTTGATGACGCCAAGAAGGACATTCAAAATCTGGACATTCCATTGCCTAAGTTGGCAAGTCGCATTAAACGAGAATATAAAAATCTCGATGATTTAGATATTTCGCAAATTGTGTCTGGTGGTTTTGAGGTACAAACTTTTTCTAAATCTGAGCAACGCGAGATTGTTTTTAGAGACCTTGATACTGACCAAATTGCCTGGAAAACTGATTTAGGACAAGAAGTTGTAGCCACGTCTCAGTCGGTAATCGCTTACCTAACCTTAGAACTGATGAGGCGAATGAAACTTGTTGGCGGACGAGATGTTTTGTACGGCAAAGTAAAGGACTATATTCAAAATGGTCTTTTCGCTACTGCGGTGAATCTGGACGACTTGAATGTCCTTAGAAATCTCTCTGAGGTAGGTCCACGTAAACATCTATTTGATAATTTCGCTGATGCTATAAATAAATTAACACTTGTTGATGTTGGCTCAACAGAAGTTGTGAGTCAAATTCAGATTAGCAAGACGAGACCGATAGTCGTCAATAACCAGGAATTTATACAGTCTAAAAAAACTATTTTTAACAGGGTAGTAGGAGACAGTTATCTAGAATTACGTTTTGCTAAATTCCTTGATGATGCTTCAGATGTTGAAGCATTTATCAAATTGATGTTGAGCGTACATTTTTCGATTCCGTATATTCGTAAGAGTGGCGAAATTTCATACTACTATCCAGATTTTGCCGTACGTACAAACTCTAAGAACGTTTATATCGTAGAGACCAAAGGACTAGAGGATATTGATGTCGCTCCTAAATGGAGAGCGTTAAAACAGTGGTGCGTAGATGCTTCCGACCTAGACCCGATGGGGAGGTCTTTCCAGCCTATTTTCATTTCACAAAAAGATTTTGATGAAGTTGAGAAGGAAGTAAAGACGATGGAGAAATTGGTTGCGATTCTTGGCAAAAAAGAACCCCTAGGTGTCTAGTAAGGGCACAAATGTATAGTTCCGTTACTAGTTCACTTCGGTGAACACATATATCCCACTATTTACGCTCAATCTCATA
>CAXNEU010000008.1:0-24272 GCA_964201705.1 Candidatus Planktophila sp.
ATCAGTACTGGCTTCACATCAACTCGCTCAGTGGGAGTCTGCATATTGCGCCGGCGACCCGATAAGACCAAGCGAACAAATTCATCCGGCTTCTCTAAGGCTGCAATAACTTCCGCTATTGCGCTAGCGAGTGTGGAATCCATGTACTAAAAATACCGTACATTCTGATGCACTTGCCAAGATAAATTCATCACTTAGTTAATTCAACGTCTACAGCAAGGCCGCCTAAATCACTCTTGCGTAGTTCAAGTTTGCCGTTATGTTCTTGCACAATCGCAGCGATGATGCTCATACCAAGACCTGAACCGCCACTATCACGTGAGCGTGATGGATCAAATCTATTCATTGCCGCAATCTCACTTCGATAAGCGCTCTCTGGCAGACCAGGGCCACCATCTTCAATAACTAAGTTAACTCTCTTGCCTTTGCCCTTTAGCGTTACTGAAACAGATGCATCCGCTGGTGTGTGCCTAACAATATTAGAAAGACAGTTTTGAATTAATCGATTTAAATGCTCACGCGAGCCTTTCAAGTGACATTCTCCGTCGAGTGAGATATTGATTTTGCGCCCTTTGTTGAAGAGTTCAAAGTCATTAACGTGCGCTTGCGTTAATTCAGTTAGATCAATCTCCTCAAAAGTCGTGGGACGACTCTCACCGAGTTCAGCGAGTAAGAGCAAGTCGTGGATCAAATTCTCCATACGTTCTATCTCGGTATTTACTCGCGAAAACGCTCGCGCTCTATCAACGACATCACTCATCTGCCCTTTGCTGAGCATCTCGCTATAGCCCTTGATTACAGTAAGCGGGGTACGAAGTTCGTGCGATGCATCACCTAAGAATCTCTGCATTCTCTCCAACGCCTGCGCATCCAAACCACGATTGTGACGTCGTAGCAAAAGAATTAAGATAAATATCGCGAAGGCGTTGGCTGCGATGGTAAAGCCAACTAGATTCTTTAAATTGGAGTTCAAATTGACATCTAATTTACGCAAATCTGCAGCGACTATTAAGTAGTCACCCCCTGCTATTTCTATCGTTCTAAGCCGGAATGGGTTTGTGGCTTCAACAGAGATTGGGGCTGTGAGAGCTTTTTTAACAACCGCTACGGAGGTATTCCCAGGATAAATTAAGTGAGATTCATTTATAACCGTTTCATCTCCCTCTTTAGTTATTAGAGCCAAAGTTAAATCAAGACTCTCTTCATCGATGGTGAAAATTGCTGCACTTATCGCCTCTGCTGGATACGATTTAACTCTTTCGATTACTAGGTTTATGGACTGATCAATTTGCTGTAAATCAGAGTTTCGAGCATCAATCGTTGCAAAGCCGCCAATTACACTCGAAAGAATTGTTGTGACAAATATTGAGATCGCTGCATACTTGCTACTAGATTTCTTAATCATTACTTAGGCTCCTGAATTACGAAGCCAACGCCGCGAACTGTCTTAATCCCTTCAAAGCCATCTTTATGTAATTTCTTTCGCAGATATGAAATATAAGTGTCGGCAACAGTGCTTTCAGATTCAAAGGTTATGCCCCAAACTTCATCCAGAAGTAGGCTCTTGCTCAGAACTCGATTCTTGTTCTCGACTAATACCTGCAGAAGTCTAAATTCTGTGGGCGATAGATCAACTATCTCTTCATTGAATTTAACGGTGTGGCTTGATTCGATCACAAGAATTGGGCCGCAGCGCAATTCTGTAGATACATTTTCTGAAATTTGCGAACGCCTAAGAATCGCTTTGACTCGCAATAAAAGTTCTTCTAGCCCAAACGGTTTTGTTACGTAATCATCTGCTCCAAGAGTCAATCCGCGCGTTACATCAATGCGATCCGCACGAGCGCTCAGCATAAGCGCTGGGGTGTTATCGCCCATTGAGCGAAGTCTTTCAACCAACTCAAAACCATCCATCAGTGGCATGTTTATATCTATAATCAATAAATCAGGTTTCTTATTACGAATTGCGGTCAAGGCAGACATTCCGTCTTGGGCAGTTGCAGTTTCAAAGCCAGCGATACGGAGCGCATCCCCTAATAGTTCGCGAACTCCAGCTTCGTCGTCGACGACAAGAATCAGTTCGGCCATGGCACTAGCCTCGCATGCCTGCGCTTAAATAGCCAAGGAGCAGGGTTAGAATATGAAGCCTGAAGGTGTTTTCACCGAACTTTCACAAAGTTTTGGCAGATACTTCATCCAAGGAATAGAGAGGTTTGGAATGCGAATTAGTCGAGTTGCTCTTGTTACGACTGCGCTACTTATTTCATCTTTAATTTCTATTTCATCTGCCGCTGCTGACAATAAGACGCCTGCGCCAACAAGTCAAAAAGGCACTGATTTAAAAGCCGCTTACAAGATCGCATATGATCAATTTCGTAGAGACTTTAAAATTTATGAAGACCAACGACGTCTGATAAATCGAACCTACAAAGAGGCAATTGATAAAGCTCTGGCGGATGCGCGATCAGCTAAATCCGATAATCAAACTCAAAATCAAAAACGGCAAAGTATGAGTGCGAAGCAGAGCGCAGTGATTGATGCCACGCTCGCTCGAGATGCCGCAATTGAAGCCCTAGGTTTACCCCCCGTAGCACCTATTCAACCGGGAAAAATACCAAGTGCTGCAAAAAGTAAGAGCGCACAAAAAGAAAAGCCATCAGCGCCTAAAAAATAATCAATCGTTATAGAAGCGATATAACGATGCGCCCAGTTGCATTTATTTTCATTTGGAGCGCTCAATCGCCTCCTCTATCGTCAAACCATGATTTCAGATAAGCCATGGTGGTCAGAATCTGTCATCTATCAGATCTATCCACGCTCTTTTTTTGACAGTAATGGCGATGGTGAAGGTGACCTTCCAGGTGTCACATCCCATCTAGAACATGTGCAGGCACTTGGCGCTGATGCAATTTGGCTCAGCCCTTTCTACACCTCTCCCAATAAAGATGGCGGCTACGATGTCGCTGATCCTCGAGATGTTGATCCAAGGTTTGGAACTTTAGAAGATGCCCGCACAATGATCGCGCATGCACATCAATTAGGTTTACGTGTTTTAGTAGATGTTGTGCCAAACCATTTCTCTGATCAGCATCCTTGGTTTAAAGATGCGATCTCTGCTAAATCTGGTGCTCCTGAACGCGACCGCTTCCATTTTTATGATGCTAAACCAGATGGAACTCCGCCAAATAACTGGATCTCTTTATTCGGTGGTCCTGCTTGGACACAAATAGAAACTTCGGATGGAACAGCCCAGTATTACCTTCACCTCTTTGATTCATCCCAACCAGATTTGAATTGGGAGAACGAAGATGTGGCTAGCGATTTTGAGAAGACCTTACGGTTCTGGCTTGATCTAGGTGTGGATGGTTTCCGTATAGATGTTGCGCACGGATTAGCTAAAGAAAATATCTTGGTAGATCATCACGATCCCCAGGGATTGAGCAATGCTCTGCGCTTAGATGCTGAGATGTCAGCGCAAAAGCGTGGTGAATTACTGGCTAGTGTTCCATTTTTTGATCGTGATGGCGTCCATGCCGTCTATCGCAATTGGCGAAGAATTTTTGATTCATACGATCGTGAAGTAATGGCGGTGGCTGAAGCCTGGGTTCATCCTCCATCGCGCGCCACACGTTATGTGCGCAGTGATGAGTTGCAACAGGTCTTTAATTTTGATCTTCTGATTGCGCCATTTGATGCTGCATTTCTCTTTGAATGTATCAGTAGCACTCTTGAAATGTTGCGCCAGGTAGATGCCCCAGCAACTTGGGCTTTGAGTAATCACGATACGCCTCGTGTTGCATCGCGCCACGGCGCGAATGCATCTCGCGCTCTAGCGCTATTTGTTTTAGCGCTGCCAGGTTCTTGCTATATCTATAACGGTCAAGAGCTTGGATTACCCGATGCGGAATTAGAAGATAGGGATCGCCAAGATCCATCATTCTTTAGAACGAATGGACTTCAAAAAGGTCGTGACGGTGCGCGCGTGCCTATGCCTTGGAGCGGTGATAAAACTCCATTCGGTTTCTCTTCTGGCACGCCTTGGTTGCCAATACCGAATGAATGGAGAGATTTTTCTGTATCTGCTCAGAGCGCCAATCCTGCGAGTACTTTAAATCTCTATCGCAGCGCACTTAATTTGCGTAAAAATAATTTGGTGGGCGCTGGAGAAATTGAATGGGTTGATCGGGGAGAAACTGGGCTTATCTCCTTCGCCCGTGGAGAGTTCGCAGTGTATTTAAACACCAGTACCGCAGCGTTAGAAATTCCTACCGCAGGAACTTTAGCGTTGGGGTCTGACTCTCAAGTTATTTTGACAAATGGATTACTAACTTTGCTTGCAGCAAGTGCTGCCTGGGTTGCTATTCGTTAAATTGGTAGCGCTACGACTAACAAAGTTAGCGCTGCAGCATAGAGCGCGCTCTTTCCAAAAATAACCAGAGCAGTTCGGCGATCTGCCGCTCTATCTGCTGGATCTGCAACGCGGGAAATCTCTCCCATTTTTCCAAAGTTAAATGTGCCGGCTAAGCCATAGGCTAGGCAAAACTTCTTTCGGGATTGAACCCAACCAATAGTCATAACAAATAAAGGAATAAAAATTCCGAATCGAGTCTCTCGTGAAGCATTCGTTGTTACAAGCGCGGTAAGCGCAGAGAGAGAAAGAGCAAAACCAATTGCCGCAACCATGCGGCGGCGACTAACTTCACCAGCTCCTAAATTGCAAGTGCCGGGTATGTAAGCTTCTTGCGACACTCAGGCATCCTCAAGTTCATCTTCGTCTTCATCAATCCAGGCATCAGCTGGAGCATCATCTTGACGCTGTGCCCAAGATAGAAAACTTCCAACCGCCTGGAAAGCCACAGCAAGCAGCGCAATGGCTGCGAGTAGGCGGCGGATCAATTTCATAGGTTAAAAATACCGCTTCTTAGAAAACTTTTCACTTTTTAGCAGCGAGCAACGCCGCATCGATATCTGCCCAAAGATCATAAACATCTTCACACCCGACTGAAAGTCGAATTAGCGATTCCGGAACGCTGGCGCTTTCCAGTGGCCAGCGGCGGCGGCGCTCCCAGAGCGATTCAACGCCACCGAGACTGGTTGAGTAGGTAACTATCTTGGAAGATTCACAAACTTTATCTGTTGCAGCGGCGTCTCCGGCAAACTCAAAGGAGACGATCGCCCCGAAACCCTTCATAAAGGCCTTCGCCTTGGCATGTTCTGGATCAGTTGGTAGACCGGGATAACGCACACGAGTAACCAGTGGGTGTTGGCTTAGTCTTTTAGCAAGTTCTAGCGCATTCTCGTTGGCGCGCTGAAAACGCAATGGGAAAGTACGGATGCCACGAAGCGCGAGCCAAGCTTCAAATGGTCCAGGGATTGAACCAATAAATTTACGAGCTTCTTCCAGCGCTTTGTACTGCTGTGGATCATTTGTAGAAAGTGAACCAAGGAGCACATCACTGTGACCCGCTAAATACTTGCTTACTGAATTCATAACGATATCTGCTCCCATTGCAAGTGGTTGCTGGATTAGCGCGGTGGCAAAGGTGTTATCTACCGAAACAAGAATATTGCGTGACTTCGCTTCCTTGATAAGCGTTGGTAAATCTGCGATATCGAGTGAGGGATTAGTCGGTGATTCGAGCCACAACAAATCCGCACCGTCCAGCGCTGCAATAACCTCAGCGGTATCCGTAATTTTCACAAATTTAGCGTTAATTTTCTTTGCCGCAGTTAGCGTTCCAAGCAAAGTCATAATCCCCGAATAACCTTGATCAGATGCAACAACTTTGGCGCCGACTGGCAACGTGGAAAATACCGCACTGATCGCTGCCATTCCTGATGAGTAAGAAAGAGTTTTGCCGCCTTCGAGTGCAGAGATGGCAACTTCTAGCGCAGTCCAAGTTTCATTTCCGTAACGACCGTAACCAATCGGACCACCTGCAACATATGTTGAGTTCAGTGAGATCGGTGGATTTAAATCGCTATCTGCGCCAACTTCGGGACGACCTGCAGTAATTGCAATAGTCTCGGGGCGCAGATGTGGTTGCTTAGAATCCATGGGCTAAGCCTAATCGTTGGCGAGTACTGCCATCGCCGCATTATGGCCGGCAATTCCGCTGACTCCACCACCTCGTCGTGAACCTGCGCCTGCCAGGTAGATATGTTTATCGCTTGTCTCTGATCCCCAAATTAAATCTGCGCCTGAACTATCTATGAATGGGAAATCTAGGTCACGATGGAAAATATTGCCTCGCGGCAGACCGATATCACTTTCCAGATCTAGTGGAGATTTTGCTTCAATCGCTAGTGATCCATCTTGGCATACCGCTAAAACAGATTCGATTGGATCAGTTAAATACTGATTTAAACTTTCGATTGCCGCCTTCTTGGCCTCTGCCATCGCAACTTCTGGAGTTTTATCAAATAGCGATGCAGGGGTATGCAATCCAAATAGCGTCAGTGTTTGATAACCCTTTGCGTTTAGCTCTGGCGAGAGAATAGTTGGATCGGTCAAAGTGTGGCAGTACAACTCAAGTGGTAAATCACTTGGGATACTCCCTGATTTAGCTCTTTGGTATGCCGATTCTAATTGGGAATAACTCTCGTTTACGTGGAGGGTTCCGGCAAATGCCAAGAGTGGATCCATTCCAGATTTGAGTCTTGGCAAGCGAGATAACAACATATTTATCTTCATCTGCGATCCTTCGAGAGATTTTGGTTTACTCTCTCCGCGAATCTGTGCCAAAGTTTGAGGTGCACCCGCAAACAGTAAATCGCGAGCCACGAATTTCTCGCCGTTACTCGTCTTCACAGATACTCCACTGACATCGCTTTCTATTTCAGATACACGTGATTTAATTAAAATCTCAACACCTGCCGCTAGCGCAACTCGCTTTAATTCAGTTACTAGCGCACCCATTCCACCTTGTGGCACTCGCCATTGTCCGGTGCCATTTCCAATCAAGTGATAAAGAAAGCAACGGTTTGCCTGTAAATCATCAGCTGATACAAATGTACCGATTAGCCCATCTGTCAGTACTACTCCCCGGACTAGGTCATCACTAAAGCGTTCTCGGATAATCTCTCCGATTGGTCGCTCCATTAAATAGCTCCAAGTCTGTGGCAGACCTATTTCTTCTTTTAATTTCTCCGCAGATTTTAGAGGTTGCAACACAGATGGAGCGATTCTTCTGGCAAGTTCGGCAATCTCACCATAAAAGTTCTGCCAAGCAACGCCTTCTGTTTCTGATCCAGTTAACTTTTGAAAACTTTGCGCCGTGCGTTCATCCCAGTTCTGTGAAATAAGAAGCCCGCCATCTAGCCCACTGCTCTTATTTGAGTATGGTGTGTATGAAGCAATCGAACGTTCTAGGGTTTTGAAATTGATTCCGAGGTCAGCAACTATTTTGTCCGGCAAGAGCGAAACCAGGTATGAATAACGAGATAGACGCGCATCAAATTCTGGGAATGGACGCACGCTCGTCGTTGCTCCGCCGAGTTCATCTTCTGCTTCTAAAAGTACGACTTTTTTTCCTGCACGAGCCAAATAGGAAGCGGCAACCAAGCCGTTGTGACCGCCACCAACGACTATCGCATCGTAATTTTTATCGAGAGCCATTTACGCCTCGTTTGGCGAAAGGCGCCGCGTTGAGTTACGTACTACAAGCGTCGTAGGCAGAATTATTGATTTAGGGGCAGCAGTTGGCTTGCGCAGTCTCTCCATAATTGACCAAGCCGCCATTTCACCCATTAATTGTGTGGGTTGTTCAATTGTTGTGAGATCGGAGTACTCCGCCATTTCATGTCCATCAAAACCAACAATTGAAATGTCATCTGGAATTTTTAATCCGTGGCGGCGCGCTGCTTGCATCGCACCGAATGCCATTTCATCAGATTCGCAGAAAATTGCGGTGGGGCGATTTGGGCGGGCGAGTAAATCATCCATTGCGCGAGAAGCTGTGTTCATTGTGAAGTCACCATGCACTTCGCGGGATGGATCCCATTCCAAACCGTTTTCAGCGAGTACTTGCATAAATCCTTTGCGACGATCTTGTGGAACGCTGAAATTAAATGGGTCATCGGGACGCCCCGACATCAAGCCAATTTTCTTATGACCTTGATTTACCAAATGCTGCGTAGCGGTGCGTGTTGCAGCAACGTCATCAATTGCAACGCTAGAACAACGATCGTGATGCATACCAACCAGCGATACTGGCACACCGAGGTTGAGCATTGAGTCGAACTCTTCTTCGGTTGGTGGCAAACTGATCACAATCAACGCATCAACGCGACCCTTTAAGTGTTGGTGTTGAAAGAGACGCTCGCGTCCCTTCATCTGACTGAAGTTATATAGAAGTAAATCAAAACCGGCTTCGCGTAAAGCTTGCTCGGCACCGCTAATAACTTGGGCAAAATACCAACGCGAAATATATGGTGCAACAACACCAATGCTATTTGTTCGACCTAGTGCGCCTTTGCTCTGGACTGGCGCGATTGGGTAGTTAAGCTTTTCCGCCGCAGCCATAATCTTGGCGCGTGTTTCATCATTGACATGTTGGAAGCCTCGCAAAGCGCGCGAAACAGTGGCAGTAGATACGCCTGCCTCTTGCGCAACTTCCTTAATTCCCGCCATTTGCTTCGCTCTTTCTCTGTTCTGTAGAACCTGCAAGAGACTGCAAAAAACCTGCAAGAGTCTGCAAAACTACGCCATTGAACCTGTAACTTGCAAGGTGGCGGGGGCTATTGAAAGTGGCAAAGAAATTATTTGGCTTCTAAGATCATTGAGACTGAATTTATGCACCAACGTTGATCGGTTGGGACATCAAAGCCTTCACCTTCAAAGACATGCCCTAAATGAGAATCGCAACTGGCGCAACGAACTTCAGTGCGGACTCGAGGAGCAAGTGAACGATCTTCAATAAGCGTAACTGCGTCATCTGCCGTCGGTGCGTAAAAAGATGGCCAACCGCATCCAGAGTGAAATTTGGTTTCGGAGCGGAATAGTTCGGAATTACAGGCTTTACATCTATAGATTCCAACCGTTTCGGAATCGGTGTATTCACCAGTAAACGGTCGCTCAGTTGCGCCATTGCGCAGAACTTCATATGAGAGCGGATCTAGCTTCGCCTTGAGTTCTTCCTCATTGATTTCTATCTTCTTGCTCAATTAGCCACCGACTTGGAATTTTCCTGAGGAAAAGCCACGCCTGTACTGGAATGGCAGTCGTAACCGTTTGGGTTTTTCGCTAAATACTTTTGGTGATACTCCTCAGCGGCGTAATAAGTAACCCCTTCAGCGCCCAAAATTTCTGTGACGATTTCACCGATACCCAATTCAGAGAGTGCGCGCTGATACATTTCACAAGTAGCGAGCGCCTGCTCCATCTGCTCGGCGGTGGTTGTGTAAATCGAACTGCGATATTGCGTACCGATATCCCCGCCTTGGGCATTTAGCGAGGTCGGATCATGCATCGTCCAAAACTCTTCCAATAGTCGATGATATGAAATTACATTGGGATCAAAATCCACTTGCACCATTTCGGCATGCCCGGTGCGACCCGTGCAAACTTGCTCGTAACTTGGGCTTTGAGTGCTACCACCCATATAGCCGACGCTTGTATTGACTACTCCTGCTAGATTCCAGAAGCGCCGCTCAGCGCCCCAGAAGCAACCGGTTGCAAAGTAAGCAGTTGATGTTGTCATAGCGCGCATTCTTTCAGGTGTTTGCTATTTACGCTCGGTCAAGAATGAAAGATTAGATAGCCTTCTCCTATACCTGCGCCCCCGTAGCTCAGGGGATAGAGCACCGCCCTCCGGAGGCGGGTGCACAGGTTCGAATCCTGTCGGGGGCACGCGATGCAAATCACCCGAATTATTCGGAATCTTTACCGTTACATCCTTGTTTATCTTGTTGATAGCAGGGAGAATTGTGCTCCTACGCACCTTGTTGCGTTTCTTTGATTTTAACCGCGTTACCTTTATTAAGGAGTTCAGTCATGGATTGGCGACATCAATCAGCCTGCCGCGATGAAGATCCTGAACTCTTTTTTCCGGTCGGAAACACTGGCCCAGCCCTTACCCAAATCGAGGAAGCTAAGAAGGTTTGTAATCGCTGCATAGTAAAAGATGCCTGCCTGGCATGGGCGCTGGAAAGTGGACAGGATGCTGGAGTTTGGGGCGGACTTTCAGAAGATGAGCGTCGCGCTCTTAAGCGTCGCGCCGCACGTAATCGTGCTCGCATGATGGAACAAAATAACTCAAATTAAATTTCGTTAACTTATATTCAAAGTTATATTGGAAAGTTTAACTGCGCTTCAGTTCCACGATTAGTTCTAATTAGATTAATCGATCCTTTTAGCTCATTCTCAGTTAAAGTTCGGACAATCTGCAGTCCAAGATTTGCCGATTCTAAGATAGTAAATCCCTCTGGCAGGCCAACGCCGTCATCAAAGATAACGATCTGAGCCGAACCTTCTAAACGAGATACCTCCACCGTTAAATTGGCACCTGACTCGGCTAAACCATGCTCAAGTGCGTTGTGAATCAACTCGGTGACAACCAATGAGAGCGGCGTGGCAATTCGTGGGTCAAGTGAACCAAGTTCTCCGGTTCGGCCGATATTTAACTCCCCCATTCTGGGGCTTAATTCGAGGGCGTGTGTTACGAGGCGATCTAGCACATCATCGAATGCGACTGAAGCTTCGGTGCTGCTGGATAAAGTTTCGTGTACAAGTGCGATTGAAGCTATGCGACGAACTGCTTCATTTAGCGCCGCACTTGCTGCGGGATCTTCAATTCGACGTGACTGCAATCGCAGTAGCGCTGAAACAGTCTGGAGATTGTTTTTGACGCGATGATGAATCTCGCGAATCGTTGCATCTTTTGTAACTAACTCCCGCTCACGTCTGCGTAGTTCAGTAACATTCTGCAGCAAAACGATTGCCCCGATTCGGTCTCCACCGGCTAGAAGTGGCAGCACCAGTAAATCTATTGTTCCTCCGGTGTTTTCAATTTCAACACGGCGCAGTGATCTTCCACTAAGGCTGACTTCCATGGCCTCTTCGTGCGCTTCACGTTTGACCTGAGAGACTTTTCTCGCAATTTCACCTAGCACATTTGCGTCTAGCTCCCCCGGCCAGCCAATTCTGTTAAATGCCGATTTAGCATTTGGGCTGGCGTAAATAATCGCACCACTTACATCTAAACGAATTAGGCCATCGCCCACGCGAACTGCAGAATCGAATAGCTCACTGTGGTCTGTGTACGGGAAAGTGCCCTCTGCAACCATGCGATAAACATTGTGTGCTACCTCGCGGTAATTTAATTCCAATCGGCTTGGTTGACGCATTAGTTCGGCATTACGATGACGAGAAATTACCGCGATTACTTGTTCTTTAAAAATAACCGGAATTGTCTCTTCTTTAATCAATAGCTCACCAAATTTTTCAGGCTGGGCGTCTCTAACTATCTCAGCCCCTGAAAGCGCTTGATCGATTCTCGGGCGCGCGCCCCAAGCAATCTCATCTCCGATTACATCTTGGGGGAAAACTGTTGCTGCAGTTGTTGGTCTAATGTGAGCAACGGCGACATAACCTGTTGGCCAACTCTTAAAATCTTTACGTAATGGCACCCATAAAATCAGATCTGCGAACGATAGATCAGCGAGAAGTTGCCAGTCTGCAGTTAACTCACGAATTCTACGCTTCTGATCAGCATCCAAAGGGCTGCGATCACGAAGAAAGCTATCCAGTTGTGGCATCGGCTAACCTTTAAGCCAATTTGGCAGCGCTGCCGGAATTTCCTGAGTTGCAAACCAAGTCAACTCATCGCCATCCGGTGAGACTAAAAAGGCACACTGCACATCTTCCCAGCGTCCATTCTCTTTCAGATTAACGAAGTTTTCGCCATGTTCGGCTACCTGCGAATCAGATATTTCTAAGGCTAGTAAAAAAGCGGGAGCTGAAATTTCCTCGCGCATTTCTATCGCTTCATCAGCAGCGAGCATTGATAGAAGGTACTCACCCTGTTCTTCATCTAAGTCACTATTTGCGGTTAAGAATTTTATTGTTGGAGCATAAAGCGGACCACATTCCATTGAACCGGTGCTCAGGAAGGATGAAATCTCTTCTGCTGTAACTGGTAGATAGCCGCGCATAGCGCTTAGGGTATAAGAAATGTGCCCTAGGTTGTAATTTGCAAAGCAATCGCAGCGAACGCCTTGCGCAGGGGTGCCTTTGCGTTTATTTCAGAGAGCGTTGTGCGCTCCTTGCGCGCCGCAGCACATAGTTTTGAATCCAAAGGAAGGTATCGAACTTCCTTTGGGATGAACGGTTGAAAATCAACTATCTCAAATCTCTCTCTAATTCTCGAAGTCTCTGTGGGGGCTATAAGGAAAGAAATCTGGGCTGGAAGTTTTACTTCGGATAGTTCGTGAGAGAGGTTTCTTAAGCGCTTAATTTGTAATGCATCCGAACCAGATGAGATAAATATCGTGTGAGCAAAGCGACTTACCCAAATTTTGACCTGTGATGTCCATCTTCGATCTGATAAATCATTAGATAAATTTTGCAAAGTGCCAAGATCCACTACTATAAAATCAAAGTATGCAGCGGCTTCCATGGCTCTTGCTGGAAAGTCTGCAATATTCTGCTGGGTAATTTCTGCCACTGAAAAATTATCAGAGAGATCTCGCCATCTATCTTCGTCAGCAATTTTGCGTAGATCCAACAGAGTGGCTATCGCCGAGGCCTGAAAATTGGCATCAATTAGCAATGTTTTTTTCTCCAATAACGCCAATTCTTGCGCAAGATTCAACGCCAGTGTTGTAGCGCCGGTGTAATGCCCCGCTGATCCGATACCGATTATCTTTGCTTTAAACCTTTGCTTATTCTGCATCAATGGGACGCGCAATAACGGTGAGCGGATATTGCCACGGATATATGACAACAATTCTTCAGGGCTAGTTGGGCGTTGCGATATTTGGCCAAAGCCACGTGCTGAACCAGCTGCATCAGCAAAACCAAAGAGAGAGGTATTTATTGACGAGAGCCTCTTTAGTTGTGTATCGGTTAACCCTGGTAGATCAACCGAGTAAATTACTAGAACGCTTTTGGTTGAAGTTTCTTTGAGGCTCTTCTCAAGCGTTGCAAAATCTAGAGGTCTTGCAATTACGCTCCAACCGCTTTCAAATAGCGTACTCGAAACCATTCCTTCAAACTCTGCGTCAGCGATCGCTGTTATGACGCCCGGTTGCACAAGATCATCCATTGGAGCGAACAATTACCAATCTTCCTGAGGCGGTTGCTTTTAAGAGCTCAAAGATCTCGCTGTTTTGCACCGAGACAGTAAGAGAAATATCGCTCCCAAAATTGCCTGCCTTGCGATTAATTGAATTAAGAAGCGCTCCAGAAATGGCTAGCTCAGGCATTTGTGGTTTCTCAATTCCAATGGCTTCTGGAACCCAGTAGATATCGATCGCTTCACCCAGTTCAATATCTTCAGGAAAATCACTGGCGCGAATAGAAATTGGTACTTGGCCAGATTTCAAAACAGAGGGAGTGTCACTTACCGAAGTAATAGATATTAGTTCGCCTTTCTGAATTGAACGTAGAACGTAGGCTCCTGCAACTATTGCGCTCTTAGAAAGATATCTACCGTTTGCCTCCCCCAGAGAGACTTCAATTTCGGCCAGATCATTCTCAGATATTTCAGCGCCGGGTATAAGTGATTCACGTGCGACCCAATATGTATCGCTTTGATTGCCCAGGGCAGTAAGGGCCATTGCTGAAATGACTGCAGCGGCAAATAAGGAAATTGCGACGACTAAGCGAGTCTGGGCGGCTTTATCTGATTTATTCATAGTGGAGTACTAAATGACATAGCCAAATATTTGTTGATTTACTTTCCACAGTCATTCTTTAGGATGAGAATTTCTCCACCTTTCGGAGGAAGAGATGTATTAAAACCTAGTTCAAAGTGCGGCTATGGAAATGCAAAGTAAATCACGCAACCAAATCCGCACCTTGGAGTTGATCTCTAGCAATGAAGATCCAGAAATGTGGAACCATCCCCAATTAGATCTTTACTCACTTTCAGAATTAGCGGCCAATCGCAAAGTTGAAAAACTTCCGCAGCAACGCGCCAAGCTCTATCTCATACCAAGTACCTTCGGTGAAGAATTTGAGCCAGGTTTCGAACCTGTTCCAACTTCAGCAACCGAGCTACCCGAACTTCATGCTTGGACGATGAAATTTGCAGTCAGCGTCGTTGAAATTTGGGCTGGCCGCCGTCAGCCAGCCCAATTAATTTCTAAGTGTCACAGGCAGGTATATATGGAATTGCTAAAGCAAGTGGGAAGCCAGAAGGAGATTGGCAGAATTAGAAGTATCCATCAATGCCAACCATTGGATGGTATTTGTGAATCAACGATTACCGTGCGTTTTGGTGATCGATTGCGGGCGATGGTTATTCGCTTTGAAGGCGTTGATCAGAGATGGTTGTGTACTAAATTGCAATTAATTTAAGCGCCACCATGGCAACGCTTATATTTCTTACCTGAACCACAAGGACATTGGCTATTGCGCGAGACTTCACCCTTAGTCGAAACACCAGATTCATCACTCGCTGTGTACTGCAGCCCTGTCGTTTCCACCGGCTTCTCACTAATTCCGGCAGCTTTTACCTGCGAGCCATCACCTTCGACAGTAACTTGCACATTAAAGACCAGGCTCGCTAGTTCTTCCTTAATGCCATCCATCATTGCAGCAAAGAGTTCGTAGCCTTCACGTTGGTATTCCACCAATGGATCGCGTTGTGCCATGGCGCGTAGCCCAATACCTTCTTGCAGGTAGTCCATTTCATAAAGGTGTTCACGCCATTTACGATCTAATACTGAAAGCAATACTTTCCGCTCCAACTCTCGCATAACTTCGGCGCCGAGATCAGATTGACGTTTTTCATATGCCAGAGTTGCATCTTCTAATATCTGCGCCGTTAGATAATCAGCATCAATTGCAGAACTTGAACCAACCTTTGCGATTAACTCTTCTGGAGTAAATGAGATTGGATAAACTAGTTTGAGCGCCTGCCATAAACGGTCAAGATCCCAATCTTCGCCGAAGCCCTGTGTGGTTTCAGCATTTACATAAGCGACCAAGGTGTCAGCAACAAATGTCTGAACCTGAGGTGAAATATCTTCACCTTCGAGTACAAGGCGGCGTTCTCCGTAAATTACTTCACGCTGCCGGTTCATAACATCGTCATATTTCAAAACATTCTTACGGATCTCGAAGTTCTGCGCTTCTACTTGAGTCTGGGCTGAACGAATCGCATTACTGACCATCTTTGACTCAATTGGTTCATCTTCTGGAAGCCCTGCTGCAGATAGGAATCGTTCCACCAATGCAGAGTTAAAGCGACGCATCAACTCATCTTGGAGCGAAAGATAGAAGCGTGATTCGCCGGGATCGCCTTGACGTCCAGAACGTCCGCGCAGCTGATTATCAATGCGGCGTGATTCGTGGCGCTCGGTGCCCAGTACATATAAACCACCAAGTGCGACAACTTCTTCATGGCCTTTAGCAACTGCCGCCTTCTGTTTAGCAATTTCTTCAGGCCAAGCTGCCTCATATTCAGCGGCGTTATCAACTGGTGATAAACCGCGACGTTGAAGTTCGAAATCTGCCATAAATTCTGGATTCCCGCCGAGCATAATGTCGGTACCGCGTCCTGCCATATTAGTTGCAACTGTTACTGCGCCATTAACGCCAGCGCGTGCAATGATCGATGCTTCGCGTTCGTGATGCTTCGCATTTAGTACTTCGTGAGGGATACCAGATTTTTTCAAGAGGGCAGAGAGTTCTTCCGACTTTTCAACAGATACGGTACCGACTAGAACTGGCTGACCTTTGCGGTGACGCTCAACAATATCTTTTGTGACTGCCATAAATTTGCCAAGTTCAGATTTATAGACCAAATCTGCCTGGTCAATTCGCTGCATCGGACGGTTTGTTGGAATTGGTACAACGCCAAGTTTGTAAATTTGATGAAATTCAGATGCTTCGGTCATTGCTGTACCAGTCATACCGGAGATAGTTTCGTAGAGTCTGAAATAGTTCTGCAGAGTTATTGTCGCAAGCGTTTGGTTCTCATCCTGAATGTCGATGCGCTCTTTCGCTTCTAGCGCTTGGTGTAGTCCATCGCTATAGCGACGTCCAGCCAGCATTCGGCCAGTGTGTTCATCTACGATTAACAATTCGCCATTCATTACAACGTAATCTTTATCGCGCTTAAATAATTCTTTGGCGCGCACTGAGTTATTTAGGTAGCCGATTAGTGTGGTATTTGCCGCCTCATAAAGGTTTTCGATTTTGAGAAGCTCTTCTACCTTTGTAACACCATCTTCTAGAATTCCGACTGTCTTCTTCTTCTCATCAACTTCATAATGAGTATCGCGCTGTAACTTTCCTGCGATATTAGCAAATTCGACATACCACTTGGTTGCCTTGTCCGCCGGTCCGCTGATGATCAAAGGTGTACGAGCTTCGTCGATCAAAATGGAGTCAACTTCATCTACGACTGCGAAGAAGTGATCTCGTTGAACGCAATCTTCTAGTGACCAAGCCATATTGTCACGCAAGTAATCGAAACCAAATTCATTATTGGTTCCATAGGTAATATCAGAGTTATAGGCCGCACGGCGTTCAGTTGGGGTCATACTATTTACGATCACACCGACTGATAATCCAAGGAAGCGATGGATTCGACCCATCCATTCACTGTCACGTTCTGCTAAATAATCGTTGACGGTCACCACGTGAACTCCGCGTCCAGCGATTGCATTTAAGTATGAAGGAAGCGTTGCAACTAGGGTCTTACCTTCACCGGTGCGCATTTCAGCAATATTGCCGCGATGCATTGCAGCTCCGCCCATGATTTGTACGTCATAGTGACGCTGTCCGAGTGTGCGCTTAGCCGCTTCGCGAACTACTGCAAATGTTTCAGGGAGAAGATCATCTAGAGATTCACCGGATGCAAATCGAGATTTAAACTCATTAGTTTTCTCACGCAACTCAGTGTCGGAAAGTGGGGAGATGGCTGGCTCAAATGAGTTGACTTGATCTACAACTTTGCTGAGATCGCGAAGAATTTTTCCTTCGCCCGCCCGCATTATGCGATCAAAAATCTTTGCCATTTATATGCCCTTTCGAAAATCAACCCCCTTATCGTAAGGGTTAGCGACAGCGCCTGTTACCGCTCCAATTACTGAAAAACCTGCACCACGCAAGGCCCGTATGGCCTCGGCAAGGGTCGCCCCTGTGGTTACTAGATCATCAACAATAATTAGTGGTCCTATATTCCCTGAACTAGCCGCCTTGGCCAAATTGCAGGTTGTAGAAAATGCCCCTGCAATGTTGCGGTTTCGCTGCAGTGAATTTAATTTAGATTGGTCTCTTACCGCACGCTGGTGTTGCAAAATTTTGATTGATCTAAGAGTTTCGATATTTGCGACAGATTCGGTGATCTCGTGCATAAAATCGCGACCTCTCTTCCTTGTCGCAGATCTTCGTGAAGGAATTGCAACTAGATCGCCACCACCATAATTTTTGAGAAAATATCGTAATGAGTGAGTTATGGCCTTAACTAGCAATTGGTCAGCTGCTTCTTGATTCGCTTCCTTAGCTCTCAATAAGACGCGAGATGCTATTGGAGAATATTCAATTGCAGAGATGACTGGGTAGGTCTTATCTGAAACCTTTATACCGCGATGATAAATGTGTGGATGCCAGCTCTTTCGACAAATCGAACAGATAGAAATACCAAGTTGGGAACAACCAATACATCTTGATGGGAAAACTAATTCGGTCAGACTCTTCATTGGGCGATTCTCTAGCACCCAACAATCCTTAATGAGTTAATTACACACTCTGGGGATAATCTTGAGGCTGCGGACGTATTGGACGGCCACCGATTTGCTCGCCAGCGATTCTTGGGAGAGTAAGAACAAAATGTGCTCCATGTCCAGGTGCTCCCCATGCATCAAGTTCACCATTGTGTAATCGTGCATCTTCCAACGCAATCGAAAGACCGAGTCCGGTTCCACCGCGCACTCGAGCTCGCGATGGATCTGCTCTCCAAAAACGATCGAAAATGCGCGATAGAGCCGACGGTTCTATGCCAGTTCCAAAATCTCTGACGCCGATGGCGACTTCGGTCCGAGTTGAAATTACCGCAACGTGAATAGGTTTCTCTTCGGCGTGGTCAAGGGCATTGGATAGCAAGTTACGCATAATGCGCTCCACGCGTCGAATATCAGCTTTAATCATTACATGTTCTGTCTCATGATCAATAGTTATTGAAATAACGTGATCGTGTGCATTGGCGCGAACATCTTCAATACATCTTTCAATCAAACGAATCAGCTCAAAATCCACTGGTTCTAATACAGCAACTTCTGCATCAAATCGACTAACTTCCAGCAGATCTTCCAAAAGCCTCTCAAATCGATCCAGTTGCGCAACAAGAAGTTCTGAGCTTCGTGTGATTGTCGGATCGAAACTATCTTTCTGACTATAGATAACTTCAGATGCCATACGTAAAGTAGTAAGCGGTGTTCTAAGTTCGTGCGATACATCGGAAACGAATCTCTGCTGTACGCGCGATAAATTCTCTAAACGCGAAATCTGTGATTCTAACGAGAGGGCCATATCGTTAAATGCCGTGCCGAGCGTAGCAATTTCATCAGAGCTATCTACCTTCATACGTTGCGAAAAATCACCCTGGGTAAACTTCTGTGCAATAGTTGCCGCTTCACGAACCGGTTTTACTACTTGTCGTACTACAAGCCAAGTAATTAATCCGATCAGGAATAGGAGAGCAAAGCCAGTAAATAAGAGAGCGTTCTTTATGATTGAGAGCGTACGATTCTGATTATTTAGTGAATAAACCAGATACATCTCATAATTTCCAGATTTTGGAATAGCGATTTTGCGACCAGCAATCAATACATTTGCATCTTCGCGATCTTGGTAAAGCATTTTTGTATATTGATACTCAACTAAGTCGCTGGAGCGTACTCTTTTCCGCAGATCATCGGGAAAAAAAGATATAACTAAACCATCGGTGGATGTTGTGTAATCAGGTGAGTCTACTTTTAAAGAAAATTTGAAGGGTGCGCCGAATCTACTTAAGAAAATAGACTTTCTATCCTGGCTAAGACTTACTTCCGTGGAAGAGACAATAACCTCCTGAACCGCCTTTTTAATTTCAGAAACATCAGCGTTTTCTTTTATCAAAAATTGATACTGCGCATTAAAAAATGAAGATCTCGCCTCTGCAAGGGAGGACTCAAGATTTACCTCTCTGACGCCATCAGAGAGTTGCGAGTAAAGCGCAGAGCCGGTCAGCCAGACGACTCCGAGAGATAGCAAGACTGTGGAGACAATTACCTTTGAGGCAAGTGAATTTTTTAGCCTTGTTGAGAATCGGTTCATACTAGGAACCGCCCATCACTCCAGCTTTGTAGCCAACTCCACGAACTGTCATAACGATTTCAGGATGTTCGGGATCATGTTCTACTTTCGAACGTAGGCGCTGAACGTGGACATTTACCAATCGAGTATCGGTTGAATGTCTATACCCCCAAACTTCATCGAGCAACGCATCGCGCGTAAAGACGCGTCCCGGCTCTTTGGCTAGCGCAACTAGTAAATCAAACTCCAAACGTGTAAGCGCAATCTTTTTTCCGCCACGACTCACTTCGTGTGCAGTTACGTCAATTGAGAGATCACCAATGGTGAGCAATCCCAAAACATCGGCGTTTGTGCGCCTTAATCGGGTGCGAATTCTTGCGATCAGTTCTGAAGGATGTCTAAATGGCTTAACCATGTAATCATCTGCGCCTGCTTCAAGACCACTAACTATGTCGTGGGCATCACCTTTAGCGCTGAGCATCACAATTGGAACCATTGATTCGGCGCGTATTAATTTACAGACTTCAATTCCATCTAAACCAGGAAGCATTACATCTAGTAGTACAAGATCTGGTGGATTATTTCTAAAAACTTCCAGAACTTCATCGCCACGACTTACTAGATCCACGTCGATGCCGGCACCGGTTAATACGATGCCGAGCATCTCCGCAAGATCCTGGTCGTCATCGACGACCATTACTAAAGTCATTAGCTACCGTGCTCCCAAGAGTTCAAATACATATCTTGTGCAGGAGTTAAGGTATCGATGCGCCCACCCATAGAAATTAATTTCAGGCTGGCAACTTCCTTGTCAATATATGTTGGAACGTTGTGAACTCCAGCTGGAAGATTCTTCGCTTCCTTAACTAGATATTCTGCGGTTAGCGCTTGATCTGAGAATGACATATCCATTACAGATGCTGGGTGTCCTTCGGCTGCGCCGAGGTTTACCAGACGACCTTCAGCAAGAAGTAGCAGGCGGCGGCCATCGGCAAGAACATATTCATCTGTCTGATGACGCATCTTTGCGTTCTTCTTCTTTGCGTTCTGCTCTAACCAAGCCACATCAATTTCAATATCGAAGTGGCCAGAGTTAGCCATTATTGCGCCATCTTTCATTACGGCGAAGTGCTCATCACGCAGTACATCGCGGTTACCTGTAACGGTGATAAATACATCACCGACTTTGGCGGCATCGAGCATTGGCATAACGCGGAATCCTTGCATCATTGCATCCAGCGCTTTCGTTGGATCAATTTCGGTAACAACTACATCAGCGCCCATACCTTTAGCGCGTTCTGCAACACCTTTACCGCAGTAACCAAATCCTGCTACGACGACGATGCGTCCGGCAAGAAGAAAGTTTGTCGCACGGAAGACAGCGTCGAGAGTCGATTGACCTGTTCCGTAACGATTGTCGAACATGTGCTTGGTATCGGTGTCATTGACGGCAATCATTGGGAATGTAAGTGCGCCATCTTTAGCCATTTGGTTAAGACGGATTACGCCAGTTGTGGTCTCTTCGCAACCACCTGCGATATTTGGAAGAAGTTCTTTACGAGTTGTGTGAAGAGTATTTACTAGATCGCAACCATCATCGAATACTTGATGTGGTTCAATATCTAGCGCTGCATTGATGTGCGAGTAGTAACCATCACGATCTACTGCGTTGCGCGCGAATACTGAAATTCCATATTCGTGAACGAGTGCTGCAGCTGTGTCATCTTGTGTTGACAAAGGATTTGAAGCACAGAGTGCGATTTCTGCGCCTCCTGCTTTTAAGACGCGCATTAGATTCGCGGTCTCTGTTGTGACATGCATGCAAGCAGCGATTCTTACGCCGGTAAATGGCTGTGACTTCTCGAAGCGTTCACGGATCTGTGCGAGCACTGGCATATTGCGTTCTGCCCATTCGATCTTCTTGCGACCTTCGGCTGCGAGTGATGCATCTGCAATGTCGTGGCGTGGAAGTGTTGATGTAACTGGTGAATTCATGGTGTTCTCCTTAATTGGTAATAAATAACAGTTGATTGGACTGTGCTTACCTAAGGCGTAGGGCTCTACTTTGCTAGGCGGCTATGTGCATAGGTTAGCGCCCACGCACCCTTACTGGCTATTTAGACGCTAGCCCCTGATTGTGGCGAGCACCTCATCTCTAATCTTCTCCATTCGCGCTTGCGTCTTAGCTTCTACATTTAATCTCAAGAGCGGCTCAGTGTTAGATGCGCGCACGTTAAACCACCAGGTATCACCATTAACGGTCAAGCCATCTAGGTGATCCACATCATTACCAGCACTTTCACCAAATTTCGCTTCAACCTCTGCCATTGATATTTGCGCATCTGCAACTTGTGAATTAATTTCACCGCTAGATAAATAGCGACTATACGGTTTAAGTAATTTGGAGAGCGGAGTCTTTACTTCACCTAGCGCAGCAATTGCATGTAGGGCAGCTAACATTCCAGAGTCAGCACGCCAGAAATCACGGAAATAGAAATGTCCTGAGTGTTCGCCACCAAATACCGCACCAGTTTCTGCCATCAATTTCTTTATATATGAATGGCCAACTCTTGAGCGGATCGCATGGCCACCACTTTCTTCAACAATTTCTACTACCGCACGCGAAGAAATCAAGTTGTAAATGATATTCGCGCCCGGGTTTTTCTTTAACTCACGAGCTGCAATTAGCGCTGTAAGGGTAGAAGGATTAACAAGTTCACCATTCTCATCAACTAAGAAACATCGATCGGCGTCACCATCGAAAGCAAGTCCAATATCGGCACCGTGCTTCTTGACCGCTTTCTGAAGATCCTTCAAATTCTTAGTATCAATTGGATTTGCTTCGTGATTAGGGAAGGTTCCATCTAATTCGAAAAACAAGGGAATAACTTCGCAATTTAAGCGAGCAAAAACTGCCGGGGCGGTGTGCCCAGCCATTCCATTTCCGGCATCGATTACGATTTTTAGCGGGCGGATTTCAGATAAATCTACGAGAGTTAGCAAGTGATCAACGTAGGCGGTCAACATATCTTCATTGCCTTCATTGCCAACGCTTCTAAAGTCAATTGGTGAGCCTTCAGCAACATATCGCTCAATAGTTAATAGCCCAGACTCTTTACCGATTGGCCTGGCACCACTTAAGCATAATTTTATGCCGTTATATTCAGCTGGATTATGACTAGCTGTAAACATAGCCCCAGGAAAATCTAACTTTCCGGCTGCAAAATAGAGAAGATCAGTGGAAGCCAAACCAATCCGAATTACATTTAATCCTTGCGAAGTTACGCCTGCGGAAAAAGCATCGGCAAATATCGGTGATGAAGGACGCATATCTTCGCCAATGACGACAGTTCCGGGTTCGCGCTCTTGTTGCAGAAAACGCGCGAATGCAACTCCTGTAGCAAAACAAAAATCGGCAGTGATTTCTACATCGACTAAACCGCGAATGTCGTAGGCTTTAAATATTGAAATAATAAACTTCTCTCTTTAGCCAGTAAAACACTGATCCAGAATAATTTTAAGAGGGAACCGCCCGCAAGTGGCCGCGGCGACCAATCTGTCCATCCTGGTTATTCAAATTAGTGCTTGCGTTTTCGGTGCCAGAACTAGCTGACGATATATTCAAGTTTGCTACTTCACGTACGGCATCGGCGATAGCCATCAAATCGTCTTCACTCGGACCGATATCTGTTAGAGAATTTTCTTCTTTAATTACATTCCAGCCATTAGGAACTGTCAGGCGCTTGCCATGTATTTCACATAGATCATATGAATGAGGTTCTGAAAAAGTCGCTAATGGTCCAAGTACTGCGGTTGAGTCGGCATAAATATAAGTTAGCGTCATAGAAGCAAGGCTTCTGCAACTCACGCGCGAACAGCTGCGCCCTGTTCTAGCCAACTTACTCATGACCATAAGGCTAGTGGAGTTATGGGTGAAAAACTGGGATTGTCAGGGAGTTAAGACGCGAATATTTGAAAGGGGTACGGAAGATTTAGTTAGAACACTTCCTGGCGCTAGAGGAAAATATCCGTAACCGCTCTTGGTGGCGATCAAGCCGGCGCCATAAATTCCCTTCTCCACTTTTACAAATGTGATTGACCGAACACCATCCGGAATTTTAATCGTTGCGATCTCATCGCCTCTTACTTTGAGTACTTTTTTCTTGCCTTTATCAAGTAATAGCTCAATATCAATACTTATCACTCCCCCAATAAAAACTAACTGAGGTGATAGACCAGAAGTTGCCAGGGATATTCGGGTTAATTCTGGAGCAGAAGTACTCCAAATAAAGTCAGTTTTCTTCTGCGAATATGTAGGTGAGTATACCGATGCGACAAGTGGCTCATCTGAAGAAATATGTAATCCGAATTTGCTTGCGGGAAGGTTCGGTTTAAGAGGTAACGATACGACCGATCCGGCTTTAACTATCTTATTCTCAAAACCAGATGGAATAAAACTTCCATCAGTCGATATAACTTTAACCGTCACGCGGGCATCGAGTTCACCGGGTACCAATAAACGTAATGAGTGCGAAAGTTCTTCTGATTTATTTCCGACTTTGCGCACCGTGTGCGGCACGGCAGGAATATATATTTCTTTAGTAGCTTTTGAGGAAAAGTTAACAATATCTCCGCCGAGTGCCTTTAATCCTCGTCCACGCTCATCTAACAAATAGCTTGTCACACGCCCCGACCTGGTCAGCGCACGAATAACAATTTCGCGAGATCCAGGTGCCAGCGCATCTAGCCCAAGTTCACGGTAAGAATTTGCCTTCAAAGTAATTGGTTTAGTCGCCTGCGCTCC
>CAXNEU010000009.1:0-23083 GCA_964201705.1 Candidatus Planktophila sp.
CGAATTACTGCGGCGATAGACCTATAAATCTTCTTTAAAAATTGCGGTATTCTTGCCCCTGTTCTAATGGGGTATGGGGTAATTGGCAGCCCTGCTGATTCTGGTTCAGTAAGTCTAGGTTCGAGTCCTGGTACCCCAGCGCAGTACCCGGCATTACAAGCAGGAAACGTTTTAAAAATGTACTAGGGCCCCGTCGTCTAGCGGCCTAGGACTCTGGCTTCTCAAGTCAGCTACGAGGGTTCGAATCCCTTCGGGGCTACCAATGCATCAGAGCGCTTACGGATATTAACCTCCGGTAAGCGCTCTGTTCATTTTGAATGTCTTTTGTATGTGTGCAGTTTATTTGATCATCGCTACACATTCACACGCTATCTCTCTTATTGAAACTATCTATTCATATACAAAAGATTAGATCTCCTCGTTCGAACCCAGAACTTCCCATAACCCAAATAGGAGATTTAAGTGAAATTGATTCAAGTCAAGCGTGGAATCGCGGTAATTACCGCTACTGCGTTTTTAGCAATCTCGGCAGCTCCAGCAAATGCGGCAGCGCCAGTTTATGTAGAAGCAGTTGCATCATCTGCGACTCTCACACCATTTGCCTCAGCTGGTGACATGGTCGGTTCATACCTCGTTCCTGGAATTCCAGATGGACTAGGTGTACTTAAGAACGGAAATTCACTACGTATTATTACCAACCACGAATGGAGCGCAACTAACGCAGTTGCCGCCGGCCGTACAACCGCTGGTGGTCTCGTTTCTGGCTCATTCTTGAGCGAAATGACTTATGACCTAAAAACACAGAAGGTCACGAAGGCAGTTGACCTATTTAAAGATGTAGTTTGGTATGACTACGCAACCGGTAAGTACGGTCAAAATCCAGGTGCTCCAGCAGGTGCTGCGGTCAAGGATTCATACGGAACCCTTCAACACTCTTACTTACTAAATCGTTTCTGTTCAGGAGCACTTGCTCCAGCAGGATCATTCTTTGACAAGAAATCCGGTTTTGGAGTTAACGATGCAGTATTTCTAGCCGGCGAAGAAGGCGGAGATGAATCACGCGCATTTGCTACCAACCTAACAAATGGTCAGCTCGTTCAGCTTCCAGCTCTCGGATTAGCCGCTTGGGAGAATGTGATTCCTGTGCCGACTAAGGGCAAGACAACGGCGCTTATGGTCAATGAAGATGGTTCTGCTACAGATAGCCAACAATGGATGTACGTCGGAACAAAGACAAAGACTGGCACTTGGTATGAAAAGGCTGGCTTTACCAACGGTAAGTCATATGTCGTAGCAGCGGCTGCAGATGCAGTGGTTGCAAACGATAACGAGATTCGCTCAAAGTACGGCAAAAACAAGCCTTTCCCAATTACATTTGCTGAAGTTAACACCAAGGCAAACGGTAAAGATCAGAACATCGAAGCTGCTGCAAAGGGAATTGAATTTGCTCGCGTGGAAGATGGTCACTTTGATCCAAAGAAGCCAAATGATTACTACTTCGTAACTACTGAATCAAATAAAGACCCAGTAGCAACAGCAGCAAATCCAGCAACTCCTACGGTAAGCCGTGATGGTGGAGCGCTATGGCGCATTCGCTTTAAGGATGTTTCAAAGCCTTTGGGCGGCGCAACTCTTGAATTGCTACTAGATGGATCTGAAAGCATTTATATGTCTAAGCCAGATAACATCGCAGTGGATTCACTTGGAAACGTCTTGATTCAAGAAGATCCAGGTAACAATGCACACCTTGCGCGTATCGTTTCTTATCGCATCAGCGATGGCAAAGTTGGAACGATTGCACAATATAAAGCAGAGTACTTCACATCAACTGGCGCATCATTCATCACCCAAGATGAAGAATCCTCAGGAATCATTGATGTAACAACTGAATTGCGTACATCTAAATCTGATACCAATAGCTACTACATGTTTGTAGCTCAGATTCACGCAACTCCAGCAAAGTCTCGTCCTGACCTAGATCCAGCAGATGCCACTTTGGCAAAAGCTGTTGAAGGCGGACAGTGGTACATCTTAAAAATTACGAACTGGGCAGACGTCTATAAGTAATTTTTGGTCGAGGGATGGGGAGAGAGGCCAGGTAACTGGCCTCTTTTCTTTTCTACCAAGAGTTAGCGCCGAGGCCACCATCGAAGTCATAAGTACTTCCAGTTGCCCAAGCATTGGCATCTGATAATAAAAATTCAGTAACACCAACAACTTCTTCTGCACTTGCATAACGTCCCAGCGGTGTAGCCGCTTTCCAAGCAGCAACTCCTTCAGGCCAAGCCTGATCAATGCCGGGGCGGCCAATTAACCCAAGGCGCAGACCAAGAACACGCATCGGTGCATGTGCGCGAGATGCTGAACGAGTTAAGACATCGAGGGCTGCTTTGCTTGCGCCATATATTTCGTGTCCGGGGCGAGGATTTAAGGCTTCAACTGATGAAATATTTAAGACAACGCTCACACCAGATTTGGCGGATTCATTGATAATTTCTTTTGGTGCATCAACATTAATGCGCATCACCAGTTCAATTTCAGCACGCGTGGCATGTGCTGGATCCAGCACAGATTGATTTGCAGCGTTATTGATTACAAAATCCAACTTACCGGTGCGCGATAGCGCTTCCTGCACCAGTGAATTTCCAGACTTAGCCACAGATAAATCAGTGGCGATGACAGTTAAATTGTGGTGTGCAGGGATTTCTCCAGTATTTACTTGGGCACAAACAGTTGCGCCAAGTTGCAGAAATCGCGCAACGTAAGCCTGACCAATAAAACCAGATGCTCCAGTAATTAAAATGCTCTTGCCGGTGAGGCTCACTTGAGAGGTTCCAGCGCTTTTATCCGCAGGTTTACTCGGTTAATCAAATCAGTTAAATCAATCTTGGTGCTGGTGCGCTCTGCAACAACTTGATCGCCAGCCACCCAAACATCTGTGACATCACCGCGACCGGCTGCAAAAACCAGCAAAGCATTTACATCGTGAACTGGAGTTAAATGTGCAGCGTGTAAGTCGAGGGCAATCAAATCTGCTTCTTTGCCGATTTCGATGCTGCCGACGCGATCTCCGAGTCCAACAGCCTTGGCTGCCTCAATTGTTGCCGCGCGAACTATGGAAATTAAATCAACATCGGCGGGGGATTGGCGAAGGGCAACAACGTGGGCTGCCATCCGCATTACCGAAAACATATCCAAGTCATTGGATGAAGAACAAGAATCTGTACCAAGACCCACGGTGATGCCAGCTTTACGCATTTCATTAAAGCGCGCCAACCCTGAACCAAGCTTTAAATTACTTCCGGGGCAATGGCCGACGGAAGACCCTTTGCTTGCTGCGATCTTCATATCAGAATCAGATAAGTGAACGCCGTGTCCGAAAATAGTTGGCACATCTAAGATGCCAGCATCGCGACAGACTTCAGTGGGGGATTTGGAGTAACGAGATTGCACATCGACATTCTCTGCTTCGGTTTCAGATACGTGTAAGTGAATGCGCGCACCAAGTTCTTTAGCGATCGCAGCAACTTCCGTTAAATTCTCAGGTGAATCTGTATATGTCGAATGCGGCATAAAGTAAGTCGGAATATATGGCCCACCAATTTTCGCAAGTTCTGCCGGCCACTGGTGTGCTCGTTCGATTCTCTGATGCCATTGCAGGCCATCTAAACCTGGAAAATCAAAGAAGATCGGCCCAGCGATATGGCGCAGACCAACGCGAACTGCGCCGCGGTGGGTAGCTATGGGATTTAAATACATATCCATCGTTGTAGTTGTTCCAGAGAGCAACGCCTCCAGTGCGCCAAGTTCAGTGCCGAGTTCGCAAGTTGCTTCATCCATAATTGCGCCTTCAGCAGCCCAAACACGTTCTAGAAACCCTTGCAGGTTTACGCCTTCGGCCCAGCCACGCAGTAAAGACATTCCTAAATGAGTGTGGCTATTGATCAGACCTGGAGAAATTAACTTATCTGTCGCATCATAAATTGCTTTAGCCTCGGGTGAATCGCTGCCGATATATGAAATCTTGCCATCTGTAATTCCAATGGAAGCGCCTTCGAGGATCTCATCTTTGGAATTCGAAGTAACGGCATAACGCGCGTTCTTGATTAGCAAATCAAGCATTAGGCAAAAGCCTTGATGGTGCCATCAATAATGGTGATTACCTTTTCGCTGGCCGCTTTGAGGGCGGCGTTGATATCTTCCATTGTGATTGGCACATCACTAATTCCGGCCGCGGGATTTACAACTAGCGCGATCGCGGCATAACGCAGCCCGGCCTCTTTGGCGAGTGAAACTTCTGGCACGCCAGTCATTCCAACAACTGTTGCGCCAGCAAGTGCAGCCATACGAATTTCTGCTGGTGTTTCAAAGCGCGGACCGTTAAACCCGGCGTAAATTCCACCGGTATTTAAGGTGATACCCGCATCCTTTGCTGATTTAGCCATCGCAGCTTTTACTTGCGCATCGTAAAGATGTGACATATCGATATGTTGCACACCACCAGGCTGTACTCCATCGAAGAAAGTGTCCGCACGACCGTGTGTGAAATCTACGAAATCATCAAGTAATTGCAGCGAACCCGCTGGCAATTTTGGATCTATTCCGCCGACCACGTTTACAGCGATGACAAAATCCACACCAGCACTCTTTAGCGCTGTGATATTTGCGCGGTAATTAACCGCACTTGGGGGAACGCTGTGATCAACGCCGTGGCGAGTAAGAAATGCAATTTCGACGCCGTGCCATTTTCCAGATGTGATTAACGCTTTTCCATAAACGGTATCAATGGCTTGGGGAGTAGATCCAGCCAGCGCCGGTAGGTTATAAAAACCGGTACCCGCAATGATGCCGATTTTCATATCAGAATCTTACTTGTCGAGACCGGCCATGAGGCGGCCAATGTAATTGCGATCAGCGCCTTTGGAATCCACAATTGCAACAATTTTGCCGCCCGACATAACTGCAATTCGATCTGAGAGCGAGAGAATTTCATCTAATTCAGCCGAAACCAAGAGAACCGCCGCACCTTTATCGCGCGCAGAAAGCAATTGGTTATGGATAAATTCAATGGAGCCGACATCGACACCGCGAGTTGGTTGCGCGGCGATCAGAACTGGAAGATCTTCACTTAGTTCGCGCGCAACAACAACCTTCTGCTTATTTCCGCCGGAAAGTGAGCCAGCAGTATTGAAAGCAGATGGAGTTCGGATATCAAACTTTTCGACCATAGAAATTGCATTCTTAGATATCTCACCTAGGTTGCGAATCCAACCTTTGGCAAACGGTTCTTGATCAAATTGATTGAGAATTAAGTTATCGGCGATACTGTAACTCGAAACCAATCCGTGCTTCTCGCGATCCTCTGGGATGTGCGAAATACCTGCTTCGTGGGCGCCATGTGGGTGCATATCTTTAGTGGCAACACCATTGATTATTACTTCACCGGCTTCACGGTGGCGCATTCCGCAGATCGCCTCAACAAATTCGCGCTGACCATTTCCTTCTACGCCTGCGATACCTAGGATTTCACCTTTATGAAGCGAGAGATCGACTCCTTTTACCGAAAGGATTTTGCGATCATCACGAACTTGCAGCCCTTTAACTTCTAGGACAACGCCGCCCCGCTTAGCTTCAGTGCGATTTACTTGAAGCACAACTGAGCGGCCAACCATCATTTGCGCCAAACCTGCTTCGTCGGTCTCTTTCGGAGAAGTAGTGCCGATTAACTTGCCACCACGCAGAACAACAACGCGATCGGCAACAGCCATAACTTCGTGCAACTTGTGGGTAATAAGCACAATACCAACTCCAGAATTGGCTAAGTTGCGAATAACTCCGAGGAGTTCATCGATTTCCTGTGGAGTAAGCACTGCGGTTGGCTCATCGAGAATCAATAACTTCACATCTTTGCGCAACGCCTTAAGAATTTCCACGCGCTGCTGCATACCCACCGGCAGATCTTCAATAACTGCATCTGGATCTACTTCAAGGCCATAACGCTTGGAAAGTGCGATGATTTCAGCGCGCGCGGCCTTCATATTAATAAAGAGTCCGCTCTTTGGTTCATCACCAAGGATAATATTTTCAGCAACAGTCATTACCGGCACCAATTGGAAATGCTGGTGAACCATTCCGACGCCACGGGCAATAATTCCAGCGGTATCTCCAAAGATAATTGGCTCTCCGCCAATCTTTATCTCACCAGTATCTGGCTTAACTAAACCAAAGACCGCCTTTAAAAGCGTTGACTTACCAGCACCGTTTTCTCCGAGTAGCGCAACTACTTCTCCGGCGCTTACCGTTAGCGAGATATTGTCATTTGCTAGGACTCCCGGATATTGCTTGGAGATTCCAGTAATTTCAAGGAGTGCACTCATCACGATTGTCCCTTCTCGTACGGTTGTCCTTCAGCAGCTGGCGGCCTGACTTTTCCAGCCGAAATTGCTAAGACAATGATTGTCATTACATAAGGCAATATTCCGACAAATTGTGGTGGGATATTTACCGTGCCATTAATCATTAATTGATTTGCACCAGCCTGGGCTAAACCAAAGAACATTGCCGCTGCCAGTGCGCCCATTGGATTCCATCGACCAAAGATCATCAGCGCTAGTGCGGTAAAGCCTTTCCCTGCGGTAAAGCCACGGTTCCAAGAACCGACAAGTTCAAGGACTAAGTAAGAGCCGCAGAGTCCTCCGATTGCGCCTGCAACTGCCACATTCACATAACGCATACGTGAGACTGAAACGCCTGCAGTGTCAGCAGATGATGGGTGCTCTCCTACTGCGCGAGTGCGCAACCCCCATGGTGTGTGAAATAGACCGTAATACAAAGTGATGATTACAACGAAGCCCAGATACATTAATAAGCCATGCTTAAAGAGAACATCTCCGAAGAATGGAAGATTTGATAGCCCCGGTATCGGCTTCTGCTTAAACATACTGGGAAGCATGTTGCCTTGTATGTAAAAGAATGATGTCAAACCAGTAGCCAAAATATTTAAAATGGTTCCGGCGATTATCTGATCCATCTTCCAAGTCACGCTCATCAGAGCAAGCAGCAAACTCATGGCAACACCAGTGGCCATCGCGGCTACGAAACCGATCAGAATACTTTTAGCTGCGATCGCAACATAGAAAGCCACAAATGAAGATAAGAGCAAGGTGCCTTCGATACCGATATTTACGATACCTGTTCGCTCGCACATAATGCCGACCATCGCCGCCAAGGCGAGGGGCATAGCAAAAGTAACCGCAATTGAAAATACTGAGGTAGTTATATTTGCCGATTGCGAATATAAGTAAAGAGTTGCAAGACTTACGGCGAGAAAGTAGTAAGAGCCTCTGCGTTTAATCAAGGTAATCAATTTCCCCAACCCCCTGTAAGTGATCGGTTGGCAGAGTTCTTAAAGAACCGTGAAATAAGTGGAGCGGTTACGAAAAATAGAATCATTGCAAGGAGAAGGTCTACAAGTTCAGGGGCAACGCCGGCATCAAATTGCATATCAGCTGCGCCAGCTCGCATGCCACCAATCAAAATTGCGCCAGGAATTATTCCGACTGGGTGCACTCGCCCCAGGAGTGCGATAGTAATTCCATCAAATCCCAGCCCCAAGTTAAAGGCGGGCTCAAATCTGTAGGTTATTCCTAGAGTTTCAACGGCGCCGCCAAGTCCGGCAATTCCTCCAGAGAAAAGCATTGCGAAGAAAATAGTCTTTTTATAAGAAATGCCGGCATACCAAGCAGCAAATCTATTGCGTCCTACGGTATTGAAACGAAATCCTGTAGTCGTGAATCCCAAGATCCACCACATTAGAAATGCAAGTGCTGCGGCTAGGAAGAATCCACTTGGGAAGTTGCCAAACATCGGCAGACGAACAGATTCCAAAATTTGCGGAGTTCTGGTGAGCGCTTGATCAGGCTCTTTAAATGGATTTGAAGCTAAGTAATCAACGATTCCCATAACAATTGAGTTGAGCATGATCGTGGTGATAACTTCATGAACTCCACGAAATGCTTTTAGGTAACCAGCGATAGCACCAACTAACGCGCCGAAGAAGAAACCAAATGATAAGGCAAGTGCGATATGAACCAATGGTGGCAGGTTGGAGAGCGCGTATCCTGCCCACGCTGAGGCAAGTGCGCCGGTGAGTAATTGACCCTGAACGCCGATATTAAAGAGTCCGGCTCGCAAACCAAGAGTTACTGCAAGTCCACTTAAAACCAGCGGGGTAGCTTTTCCTAAAGTGGCGGCGATTCCTTCACTTGAACCAAATGCGGTAGTGAAAAGTGATTTGTAGGCGAGCATTGGGTCAAGGCCCTGAATCATCATTAAAACTGATGCAACGAACATGGCGGTAAGGACTGCGATTATTGGAACTATCCAAGAACCAACATCATATTTTCGCCTTGAATCTTTTACTTCATCAATCAACTTAGACATGACATCCAATTTCTAGTGCGGGAAATTCTGGAAAAGTAAATATTCTATATATCTCAACTCTAGTCGCTAATTTCAAATTTCCATAGAGTGTCGAATTGGTGCGCATTGCTGCGCACCCATTCGAACTACTCACCTATAGTTACATATTTCTATGTATTTATATTGGTTATGGCTTTACGCCAGTTGCCAATTCTCCAGAAATGATCTTCTCAGTAATTGCAGAGACCTTATCTTGGATTTCTTGTGAAACTGAACTTGCTAGATCGTGATAGTCAGATAGACCAACTTGACCAACGAAGTTACCGGCTGCGATGGTTCCATCTTTAGCGGCGACAACTAGATCGGTTACGCCCTTAACTAGCTTCTTCTCGGCTGATGTAACCAAGCAAGGCTGAGCTTCTGGGACTGTGTTCCACTGGTCAATGTCGACACCGATACAGAATGCACCGGCTGTCTGAGCAACCTTCGTGATCGCTCCGTTACCTGTGTTTCCACCTGCACCGAAGATCACGTCAAATCCCTGACCTAGCAATTGAGAAGCAGTTGATGCACCCCATGCTGGATCGTTGAACGCGGTATCGCCAGCTGCGTGGTAGATAACAGATGACTTAATGGTCTTGCCTAGTTCTGTGGCTGCGTAAGCAATTCCTGCTTCGTAGCCTTCACCGAACTTGCGAACTGGTGGTACTTCCTTCATACCAAGTACGCCACCAATTTTGTCGCTCTTAGTGAGGTTTCCGGCCAAGTAACCTGCAAGGAAGCCAGCGCGATCTTCATCAAAGATTAGACCAGTTACGTTTGCCGCATCTGTTCCGTTGAATTGATCTACGCCAACAAACTTAACATCAGGAAATTGTGCTGCAGCAGCAATTGTTGCTTCTGCCATCAAGAATCCAACGGTAACAATTACGTTGTAACCCTTGTCTCCGAAGAGAGCGATGTTCTTTGCGTAATCCTTTGAATCTGTAGTTTCTACATACTTAGCGAAACCACCGGTAGCTTCCGCTCCAGCGACAGCGCCTTCCCAAGCAGCTTGGTTAAATGACTTATCGTCAACTTTTCCAAGGTCAGTTACTACACCAATACAAAACGCTTTTTCGGTACCGCAATCTGCTTCGGTTGCTGCCTTTTCTGCTGTTGAGCACGCACTTAGTGCGAGTCCGAGTAGACCTGCTGCAGCAGTTGCTGCCGCGATCTTCTTAAATTTCTTAAACAATTGTGCTCCTCTCAAGAGATTAGTCGAATAACTAATCCGTACTTTCTGGGTGAGTCAAAGAGTAGTGCAGTGCAGAAGTAACACAACGGCTCGGCTAGATTAAATAAGTCACTCGTGTCGCAGGATAGAAATGCAAAGGTGAGGTTGAGGGTTAGGTCATATGATTGCGCTCATGTTTGTTTGCCCGCCATCACGACCAAAGAGACGGCAAAGCTTAGATATGAAGAAGTTTGTCGTTTTAATTCTCGCTTTTACTTTTGCCCTAGGCGCGAATCCTGCACAGGCCCTTGGCAAAGGCACCTTTTATCTACAACTTCAATTGGGTTGTTACTCGGCTAACAAAGCGCCCACTAAGGCAAGCAAGTGGAGTGATACAAATTATAAAACTCTTTACTCAACTAGTTGCACATCCGCCCATCATTACGAAGTCTTCTACACCGGAAAGATAAAGGCTAAGGATTTAAATTCTGATGCTGCAAAAAAGGAAGCCGGGCTAGCCTGTGACAAGGAAGCGGTGAATACGCTAACTGGCCAGACAGATTTACCGACTTCACTTACTTATGGTTATTTCTTCCCAGATCCAGGAGCTGAAGAGAAAAAATACGGAAAGCGCATAATTTGTTTCTTCCGTGTAGCCGATCCCAAAAATGAAAAGTCCACCTTGTCAATAAAGCGTACATTCCGCGTAGTCGCCTATATTTAATTGCGCTCTGCGGAGCCTTTACCAAGATATTTCTTCTGCACTTTGCGCGCCTCTTTGTAACTTGCGAAAGCCTTTTGAGTTGATTCAAGGGTGGAGATTTCAGGAATCGGAACTTCCCACCAAGCCTCGCCACCTGGGGCATACAACAGCGGATCGCTATTTATATGGATCAAAGTTGCCGTTGGATGCGCCTTAGCGACCTTCATTGCAGCAGAAAGGTCTGCGATCGCATTTGGAGTTTCTGCAATACGAATTACATTCATTCCTAGGCTTTCAGCATTCGTCGCAAGATCAATCGGCAGAACGCCACCTGATTCGTGGTTATTGGATTTGGCATCACGGAAGCGATACTTGGTCCCATATCTTTGTGAGCCGATATCTTCAGATAGGTGACCGATTGATGCGAATCCATGGTTTTGCACCAGCACCACAATAAACTTGAGGCCTTCAGCAACGGCTGTGACGAGTTCGGTATGCATCATTAGATAAGAACCATCACCCATCATCACAACTGGCGTGCGTGATGTATCGGCGCGCGCCACACCAAGTCCGGCGGCTATTTCATAACCCATACAGGAGAAGGCATATTCCATGTGATAACCAAGGGGATCGCGAACGCGCCATAATTTGTGAAGATCTCCTGGAAGTGAGCCTGCAGCGCCAACTAATACATCCCGTGGATCGGTCGCTGCCTGGACTGCGCCGATTATTTCGCTCTGGCTAGGTTTGACTAATTTTTGATCAACAAATGCGGCATCGACGATCGCATCCCAATGCTTATTCTCATCCGCAATCTGTTTTGCATAAGCAGCTGATACTTTAAATGTTGATAGCTCTTGGGTTAACTCATCCAGCGCAGTTCGGGCATCTGCAACGACCGGAATTGCGCTGCCGTGTTTGAAAGCATCGAATGCGGTGACATTTATATTGATGAATTTGACATCAGGGTTCTGGAAGATGCTGCGTGATGCGGTTGTGAAATCACTGTAACGAGTACCGATACCGATAACTAAATCAGCCTCTTTGGCCATGCGGTTAGCCGCAGTTGTACCAGTTGCTCCAACAGAACCACACATTTGGGGATGGTCCCAAGGCAATGAACCCATTCCGGCTTGTGAAACCCCAACCGGAATTCCAGTTGCTTCAACAAATTTAGCAAGAGCAGCATGTGCATCTGAGTAAATAATTCCACCACCGGCGACAATAAATGGTCTCTTTGAATTAACGATTACGCGGGCGGCAACTGCAGAAAGGCCAATATCTGGGCGTGGTCTGCGGATATGCCATTCACGATCGGCTAAGAATTCTTCAGGAACCTCAATTGTTTCTGCCTGCACATCTTCGGGAAGACAGATTGTTACAGCACCTGTTTCTGCAGGATCTGTAAGTACGCGCATAGCGCCAAGGAGTGAAGTAAAGATTTGTTCTGGACGATTGATGCGATCAAAGAATTTAGAGAGTGGCTTAAAGGCATCATTTACCGAGATAGATAAGTCATACGGTTGTTCAAGTTGTTGCAGCACAGGATCAGAAACGCGAGTTGCAAAGGTATCTGCTGGAAATAATAAAACTGGTAAGCGATTTGTGGTGGCAACAGCTGCGCCAGTTAACATATTTGTCGCACCAGGGCCAACGGAAGATGCGCAAGCAAATGTCGAGCGGCGACGCGTCATTCGAGCATAAGCAGATGATTCATGAACCATCGCTTGTTCATTTCGCGCTTGGTGATATGGCATTAGCCCAGGATCGGAAATAGAGAGTTGTTTGAGAGCTTGACCGATACCTGCCACATTGCCGTGGCCAAAGATTCCGAAGACTCCAGCGACGGTGCGTTCGCGGTGATCGCCATCAACGGTGTATTGATGAGAAAGGAATTCAATAATCGCCTGCCCAACGCTCATCTTGCGAGTGGCCATAATTAGTTTCGCTTTCTCTTTTATCGTATTCGAATTAGTTTTGTGGGAATCCAAGATTGATGCCGCCATGGCTTGGATCAAGCCAGCGACTAGTGATCGCTTTGCCGCGAGTAAAGAAGTGAACGCCTTCTTCGCCGTGTGCTTTGGTATCGCCAAAGAGCGATTGCTTCCATCCACCAAATGAGTAGTAAGCAACCGGAACAGGAATTGGCACGTTGATTCCGATCATTCCAACTTGAATCTCATTCTGGAAGCGACGCGCAGCGCCACCATCGTTTGTGAAGATCGCAGTTCCATTGCCGAAGGCACCGTTATTGATTAGCGAAACACCTTCGTCGTATGACTTAACGCGCACAATAGATAGGACGGGTCCGAAGATTTCATCCTTGTATACACTCGATGTAGTTGGCACGTTATCGATCAAGGTTGGTCCAAGCCAGAAACCAGCTGACTCTCCATCTGCCTTTACGTTGCGGCCATCAACAACAACTGTCGCACCATCTTTTGTTGCAACTTCGATGTAACCAGCAACCTTGTCACGGTGTTCTTTGGTCACAAGTGGACCCATATCGCAGCCGCGGCGACCATCACCAGTGCGCAATTTATCCATACGAGAAACAATCTTTTCAATCAGCGCATCTGCAACTGGTTCAACGGCAACGACGACAGAGATCGCCATACAACGCTCGCCTGCAGAGCCAAAACCAGCGTTAATTGCAGAATCTGCAACGAGTTCCAGATCAGCATCAGGCAATACCAACATATGGTTCTTGGCCCCGCCGAGTGATTGCACACGCTTGCCAGCCTTTGCGCACTCTTCATATATATAGCGCGCAATAGGAGTGGAACCAACAAATGAAATCGCCTCAACATCAGGGGAGTGCAACAATCCATCTACTGATTCTTTATCGCCGTTGAGCACATTAAATACGCCATCTGGAAGACCCGCTTCTTTCCAAAGCTTGGCCATCCAAATCGAAGCCGATGGATCTTTTTCAGATGGCTTCAAGACAACGGTATTTCCGGCGGCGATTGCAATTGGGAAGAACCACATCGGCACCATCGCAGGAAAATTGAATGGAGAGATGATTCCGACTACGCCAAGTGCTTGGCGAGTTGAGTAAACATCGACACCAGTTGAAACATTTTCAGAGTAGTAACCCTTAATAAGTTGTGGCATACCAACTGCAAATTCGACTACTTCTTGACCACGTGTAATTTCACCAAGGGCATCAGATAAAACTTTGCCGTGTTCGCTGGTGATGATTTCTGCGAGTTCGCCCTTTTTAGCGTTTAACAATTCACGGAATTTGAAGATAACTTGTTGACGTGCTGCAAGTGAAGTCTTTGACCAACCCGGAAACGCCTTCTTCGCTGCGGCAATAGCTGCGCTAATTTCCGCGCCATTTGCCAGAGCCACGCGCTTTGTTTCGACGCCAAGTGCTGGGTCATAAACAGGTGCGGTGCGACCTGAGGTGCTTACAAATTCTTTATTATCAATCCAGTGATTCACGGTGGTAGTCATAGCCCCATCCTATGACGGGAGCCCCAAACATTTAAACGCCCAGATAATCGAACCGAACGCCTTGAGGCGAGATTTATTGCAGGCGGTCCAAGATCTTTACCTGCTTGGGAGTTAGCTCCTTGAGGTCTTTGACGCCAAGTAATTTCATAGTTCTGATTATTTGAGATTCAATGATCGATAGGCAACGTTCGACACCCTCTTGCCCGCCGGCCATCAATCCATAAAGGTAGGCCTTGCCGATGTAGGTGAAGTTAGCGCCTAGGGCGATCGCCGCGACAATATCTGCGCCACTCATAATTCCTGAATCAAGATGTACTTCAACATCTTTCTTCAGCTCTTTCGATACTTGCTCCACCAGCATCAGCGGGACAGGGGCACGATCTAGTTGTCGCCCACCGTGATTGGAAAGAATCACTGCATCAGCGCCACACTTGGCAGCTTTCTTGGCATCATCAAGGGTCTGAATTCCTTTAACGGTCAAAGTGCCATCCCAATTCTTGCGCAGCCACTTCAAATCTTCGAAGGTCATTGTCGGATCAAACATGTAGTCCAGCAGCTCTGCAACCGTTCCGTGCCAGTTCGACATTGAGGCAAATTCCAACGGTTTAGTAGTTAGAAAATTCCACCACCATTCTCGGCGAGGGATGGCATCGATGATTGTATTTAAAGACAAAGTTGGTGGAACAGTTAGTCCATTTCGAACATCACGCAAACGAGCTCCAGCGACTGGTACATCGACTGTGAGGATCAAGTTAGTCACGCCGGCTTTTTTCGCTCGCTCAACTAATTGCATTGATGCATCTCGATCTTTCCACATATATAACTGAAACCAATTAACGCCGCCGGGAGAAGCCGAGACAACGTCCTCAATCGACGTTGTGCCTACAGTTGATAAAGAGAAAGGGATTCCAAATTTTTCTGCAGCACGTGCGCCTGCGATCTCACCTTCGGCATGCATCATTCGCGCAAAACCTGTGGGTGCAATTCCAAAAGGTAGAGCGAAAGTGTTTCCTAGAATATTTGCTTTCGTTGAAACACTTGAGACATCCTGCAAAATTCTTGGTGCAAATTCAAGGGTACGAAAAATTTCTCGTGAGCGATTAAGCGAAATTTCTGATTCTGCGCCACCATCGGTGTAATCAAATGGTCCCTTAGGCGTGCGCGCTTTGGCGATTTCGCGCAAATCCCAAATAGTGTTCGCTGCGGTAAGTCTTCGCTTTCTGCCATTTAATTCAATTTTTCGAAATTTGACTAGCTCACTCAGGGCGCGAGGGCTCGGAAAAGTTCTCTTAATGTTTTTATTCACGAGAGATCCCCTGGCATAGCCGCACTTTACCTACATTAATTTTCTCGGATTAATTCTCTTGGAGGCTACTGGTGAGTTAGGTTTTACGCAGGTGGCAACAAGCGTACAAACCTGGAACAGAAGTAATTTTCCAGCAAATCTCTTCTTTCTCTTTAGGTGCTTTATAAAAACGTAATCAAAATGTTGCAGAAAAAACCATTGTTGGCCTAGGGGTTGCGGGGTAATGTTCCTCAACGGTGCAAGCACCCAGAGGCGTTTATACGCAATTGGAAACGTTGCCACCGAGAACTCGACAATTATTGTGCTCCGGAAAGGACACCATGAAGGTATCAATTAAGAGAGGACTCCTAGGGGTTCTCACCGCATCCTCCCTGGCTGCGGGTTTACTAGTGGGAATTGCTCCTGCACACGCAGCGAAAGGTGCGAATTGTCAGGTAAATACTCCAACTGCAAAAGCACAGTGTGATCTGATCACTGTTGCTTTGGTCGGTAAAGTTGTTTCGCTAGATCCTGCAAACCCAGCTAAAACGACTAATCCAAACTATGTAACAAAATTATTAATTATGGGACAGCTATTCCGTTTCGATATCAATGGAGTTGCACAGCCAGATCTCGTTGACAAGTGGTCAGTCTCAAAAGATGGTCTTGTCTACACACTGACTTTGAAAAAGAATATGAAGTACTCAGATGGCGTAACTCCAGTTACTGCAGATGATGCAGTATTTCAATATGAATACAGCCAGAAGGGTCAGCCAGGATTCAGCGCGATAAATCGTGTCGAGGCAAAAGATCCACTGACGATTGTTTACACACTTGATAAAGGTTTCGCTGACTTCCCACGCGCACTTGCTAATATTTATGGATTGATGAATCCACGCAGCAAGGCAGAAGGCAAGCCTGAGTACTGGAATAACCCACTCAGCGCAGGTCCATTCAAGCTGAAGTCTTGGGTACCCGGCTCAGATGAAATTGTATTTGAAGCTAATACAAATTACTGGGCTAAGGTTGCGGTGAAGCAAATTCGCTTCCTTGCAATACCAGATCCAGTAACTCGCGTTCTTGCAGTTAAGCAAGGAACAATTGATTATGCATTCGACCTTCCACTTGCAATTGGTAAGGACTATCTTGGGGATAAGAAGAAATTCCGCGCTCAGCCATTCCAGCTATCGGGAACCTTCACTATTGACTTCAATATGAAGAAGGCTGAGGGCAAGCCATGGTCAGATGTAAAGGTGCGTCAAGCACTTTCATATGCGTTAGATCGTAAGCAGTTCAGCGATCTCGCATTTAATGGAAACATCACACCTTCTTGTGCGCTGACTTACCCATCACATCCAAATTATCTCTGTGTAAAGCCAGGTGGGGTCAAGCAAGATCTTGTTAAGGCAAAGGCACTTCTTGCCGAGACACAGTGGAAAGATGGATTTGATATTCGTCTCAGCGTATTCAACCGTCCAGGTTGGGGTGATGGCGCATCTGTCATCGCATCACAATGGAAGAAGATTGGTGTAAACGCGACTGTCGTAGCTGAGTCAGATGCAGTTGGTGGTGCAGGACAAACCAACGGTACCTTCGAAGTTCAACTCTCAGGTTATGGCGCACCACTTTTGAGCACCGGCCTCGCAACCTACATGGGTGCTAAGGGTGCTTGGACAGTATGGGCGGGTTCAAAGTTCGACGATTCACTCGTTGAGCAATACGACGCAGCCCTAGGTAAAGCACCACAACAAGCAGTGCTTACCAAGATCGAGCAATTGCTCTGGGATGAGTCTGCACACCTCATGGTTGGACAGCGTTCAGGTTGGGGAGCATCACGCCTTCCTCTGAATGTATTCCAGAACCAGAGAGCTAACGATCAATACACCGTATTGCAAACACCAGCTCTTGGCGCAAAGAAGTAAGCGCTAAGAAAAAGTAGTAGCAGTAGGTAAAAAGCTAGTTATAAATCTGAGGGAGGGGTCGAGAGGCCCCTCCCTCAGATTTATTTAGCAAAATTAAGTAGCCTGAAAATTTCCCCGCGGTATTTCATAGACGTATCAGTGCGTACTACCTATTATTTAACTAACCGCCCAATCTCAAGGTTGGCCAAATGTGCCAAGGAGTGGAAACGTAAACAATGGCCTCATCAGCGATAAACAAGGGGAAACCGACTGAGGATATTTTAGTCGAACAGCGAGTTCCGGATAAGAATCGGATTGCGCTACGTCGCACGCTAATTGGAAGATTTGTGCGATCACTTACCGTGGCTTTCTGGGTAATGTTTATCGCATTCTCGCTACTTCGCTTTAGCCCAGGAGATCCAATTCGCACAGCCCTCGGAACTGATGCAACTGAAGAACAAGTAATTGCGATGAGGGAGAAATACGGCCTAGATCAACCATTTTTTGTCCAGTTCTACGATTACTTCACAGGATTTTTCGGTGGCAATCTTGGTACGTCATTCTTCTCAGAACGTGAAGTTACCGAAGTGTTAAGAATGCACCTTCCAGTGACGTTAATGATAATTCTCCTTTCAATGGGAGCGGCGGTAATGATTTCTATTCCAATCGCACTCTCAGTAGCGCTAAGCCGCCGCCCAGCAGTTACATATTTTTTCCGGACATCTACATCAATTTCACTTGCAATACCGGGCTTCTTTCTTGCCCTCCTTGGGCTTTTGTTGTTTGGCACAGTCTTTACTTGGGTGCCCGCAGCTGGTTATGAAGGTAATTTCCCAAGTAACCTTAAATATCTCTGGCTACCAGCGTTGGTAAATTGTTTCTCGCTAGTACCAATTCTCTCCCGTGTGCTGCATAGCTCATTAATGGACACACTCGGTGAAGAGTTTGTTGAAACCGGAGTTATTCGCGGCGTCGGAAAGTTAAAGTTTTACTGGTCTTACATGCTGCGCCCATCACTTGCGCCAACGGTTGTCCTTGTCAGTTATATGGTCGGCATAATGATCGGTGGCACCGTTGTTATGGAGATGATCTTCTCACTCCCTGGAATTGGCAGAGAGTTGATTGATGCGGTCAGCACCCGTGATTACGCAATTGTTCAGGGGATCGTAATGATCTTCGGATTAATCGTCGTCTTCACCAGCTTTATTGGTGATTTACTCGGTTACTTACTTGATCGACGGGTGACACTTTCATGAGTAAAAAAGGCAAAAAAGTTAGACCAGAGGGAACTCTTGGGATCATTACCGGCGCTGGAATGATGGGCGCAATTTTACTTGCCGGATTGCTGATTCCTTGGTTCGGTAAGTACGATGCTAATGAAATCAGCTCGGATCAATTATTGTCACCAGGTGGCACGCATTATTTTGGAACGGACATGCTTGGGCGCGATGTCTTTACGCGCGTCTTCGACGCGGTATTTGTTGATATTGGAACCGCTTTTGCTGGGGTATTGATCCCGCTAACCGTCGGAACCATCGTCGGAACGCTGCTTGGTATTTCACGAAACCGCAGAGTCAACTCATTCATCGGCTCATTGATTGATGGCATCAATGCCTTCCCATTTTTGATCTTCGTGATCGCACTTGTTTCTTTTCTTGGTGCCGGCTTATCTAGCATCATCCTTGCGCTATCACTGGTTAACTGGGCGCGTTATGCACGTATTGCACGTACCAGAGCGGTCGTTGTTAACCAACAAGGCTATGTAGAAGCGGCACGAACTCTTGGTTATAAACCAACCCGAATACTTTTCCGCCACATAATTCCAAATGTTTCTTCAGAAACACGTGCTTACGCGCTGAGCGATTTCACAATCGTGATCATCGCAGTTGCGGCGCTCTCATTCCTCGGCCTTGGTGTTAATCCACCACAAGCTGAATGGGGTGCAATGATTAAAGATGGCGCAAATATCATCACCCTTGCTTGGTGGACTGCAGTCTTTCCGGGTTTGGCGATTTGCTGGGCAGGAATTTCAGTAGCGATTTTCTCTGAGGGCCTGACCAAGAGAATCGGCGAGGGTAGTCAACAATGACCTCTGATGTGAAACTTCTCGATATAAATAACGTAGCGATCGGTATCGAACGCCGTAAGCGTGAAACTCTGGTTCTTGTACGCGAGGCAAACTTTGATGTGAATTACGGCGAGATGGTCGGCATCGTCGGCGAATCTGGCTCTGGAAAGACGATGATCTGTCGCTCAATCATCGGAACTCTAGAACGTCGTGGCGCATCTGTAATTGGCGGAGAAGTTCTCTTTGAGGGATTGGACTTAAGAACGATAAATGAGGCGAAGTGGAAGACCCTACGCGGAAAAGTTATTGGCTACGTTCCGCAGAGCGCACTCGCTGGACCAAACCCGGTCTTAACTATCGAAAAGCAACTGGCCGAAGCGTTATCGCAAGTCGAGGGTACTGGTTCGATGAAGAATCGATCAAAGGAACTTCTTGATCTTGTAAAAATCCGCCGCGTGGATACTGTTATGAAACAGTATCCATATCAACTTTCCGGTGGCATGAGACAGCGCGTGATGATCGCTTGCGCACTTGCTAGCAAACCAAAATTACTCATTGCAGATGAGCCAACAACTGGTCTTGATGTGACGGTGCAGTCTCAGATCATGGAGCTTCTGCGTGAGATTCGTCGCGATCTTGGAACTGCAATTATTCTGATCTCTCACGATCTTGCTCTCGTAGATGAAGTCTGCGACAAGATCGTTGTGATGCATGCTGGTGCGACAGTTGAAGTTGGACCTACCTCAAGCATGGCAACGCCGCGCCACCCTTACACAGTCGCTCTTAACTCATCTCGTATTGATGTGGCAAAGCCAGGCGGTGAACTTTTGACTATCAAAGGCAATCCACCATCAGTTGGTCAATGGAATCCGGGATGTCGCTTTGCCGAACGTTGTGATTTTGTTCAACAAGACTGTCTAGTTGGAGAACATCCAGCACTGTCAGGTAGTAAAGGTGAACACCAAAGCGCATGTCTTCACGCCGATAAGATTGGAAAAATCTGATGAGTAAGCGCGATATCTTGATGGAAGTTGAAAATGTCAGCGTCACTTTCGGCTCCGGTGCAACCGCTGTTGAAGCGGTAAAGAATTGTTCTCTTACTTTGAATGAAGGCGAGCCAATCGGCATCGTAGGTGAATCAGGTTCTGGAAAATCTACACTGGCCCGAGTTATGGCTGGCTTGCAACCACCATCAGCTGGTGAAATCCGTTTCCGTGGCGATAATGTTTTTAAGGGAAATAAATCTTTCCAAAGCGGAAATCGCAACCAAGTGCAGATGGTCTTCCAAGATCCATATGGCAGCCTAAATCCACAACTAACTGGGCTTTCAGCGGTAGCGGAGGCGGTTCGAATCCATACCAAAGTTGGTAAAGATGAGTCAGAGCAAAAAGCTTTGGAACTTCTAGAACGAATGGGAATCGGAAAGCTTGATGCTCTGAAGCGTCCGCGTCAATTATCTGGTGGTCAGCGACAACGTGTGAGCGTGGCACGTGCTTTATCTGCCAACCCAACAGTATTACTCGCCGATGAACCAACATCAGCAATTGATCAGAGCGCGCAAGCACAACTCTTGAAACTCTTCTTAGGTCTTTTAAATGATGGCCTGGCAATTGTCTTGGTCTCTCACGACCTCGGCGTTATCCGTTACTTAACAAAGCGGGTATATGTGATGAAAGATGGCGTCTTTGTTGAATCAGGCGATACTGAAACTGTCTTTAACGATCCGCAAGAGGATTACACCAAAATGCTTCTTGCATCTATCCCAGGTGAACTAGGAAAAGCTGCCCGGGCGAAGTTAAATAGATAACTTTAAATAATTATCTAATTAGATTCTTACGTCGACGGTGGTTCCACCATCGACGATAAGAGTTTGACCGGTTATAAAAGATGCTTCAGCAGAGGCGAGAAAATAGATCGCTGCTGCTTGTTCGCTCACCTTTCCAAGACGCCTGAGGGGGATTGCCGCTAATAACTTTTCTGGACTAGTAAGTCCTTTGTCCTGAAGATCCTGCCACCAACGACTCTCAGTAAAACCTGGTGCGACTGCATTTATTCTTATTCCATCACTGGCCCATTCAACTGCAAGTGTTCTAGTTAGCGCTTCAATGCCCGCCTTAGAAACGCTATAGGAGGTGCGCTTTGGCAAGCCAACGTGCGCGGCAATAGATGAGATAGACACGATTGCTGCAGCGGGGGATTTCTTAAGGTGCGGATAGGCGATCTGAGATGCTTTAAATGCGCCATCTAAATGAACAGATGTGATCTGATCCCAATCGCTGTCAGTGTATGTATCGGTTGCGCCTTGGCGAAAATTTCCGGCGTTGTTTACTAGTACATCGAGCCGCCCAAATTTGGCAATTAGTTTTGCAATGCCGGCTTCAATATCCGAGCGCGAAGTAACATCCATTTTTAGGCCGATACTTCTTTTTCCTTCTGGGTCTAACTCTTTAAGAGCTGATTCGACTTCGCCCTCATTTAAGTCAGAGATTGCAACGTTATAGCCATGTGTAAAGAACTTTTGGGCAGTTGCAAAGCCAATACCGTGAGCGCTACCGGTAATGAGTACAACGGGGGCTTGACTACTCATTTAATTTCCTCACGCTTGCGTAATTAGATTGATGTTATTTGGCTAGTCCAACGCGGTGGTCCGGCTAGCGCATCTGATAGATCCGGTAGATCAGGGACCGCCAATCTAAATCCTTTGCCATCGTGAGTATGACCAGATAGTCGGCGATCCACAATCATTTCAGCTAGTGGATCAACGCTGGCACCTGGTGCGGAGTACTCGACTGAGAATGTTGGCGAATCAAGAATTGAAGCAACCTGGTGATGGATTGCATCATAGACGTGCCAAGATATCTCTAGCTTGCTGTTGGCCATGTACTCATTTAACAAGACCATCCGAGATAAGCCACCTTGGCAGGTTGCATCAATTCGCAACATATCAAGTGCGCCAGTTTCAATAAATGCTTGTGGGTGATAGAGATGAGTCTCGTCATCACCACTTGAAAGTGGAACATCTAGAAGGCGACGGAATTCAACTAACTCCGCGATGCTCCCTGGGATAAATGGATCTTCAACCCAAGCAAGATCTAAGCCCTTAACAACCTCATATGCCTCTTTCGCTGTACGACAAGACCAAGCAAGATCGGTTGAGACAGGACAGAGGCCAGTTGCAAGTGCTGCTTCGAGACGCTCGCGAGTCATTTTTGGATTTGCGCCGACCGGTAACTTAACGCCAACTGCACCTGCATCAACCGCGGCTTTAACTTCCCACGCAATATCTTCAGGCCCGCGTGATGGTGGATAGCCGACAACTGCCCACTTTGGATGTTCTTTATCTTTCTTTCCAAAACTTTCTACGACAGTTACACCTTTATGGCGCGCAACCGCATCGTGCGCGGCAAGATCAACGAGTGAAAGTCCGCGAAGTGATGCACCAGATGAGAGCGGTGCACTCATTCGTCGCATAATGGCATCGAAGGTATTGATTGGATCGCCATCAAAAATCTCTTTATATGGCTCGGCGATCAGAGTATTTACAATGTCAGCAACAGGTGTACCGCGATCGAGTCCGAAAGCTTGACCTTTACTTCCATCTGCAAGTTCCACGGTAATGACTGCAAATCCGCGGGAACGGATTACATATTGGCCCAGAACTACTGGTTCTGGAAGATTTAAAGTAATTCGGCGAGCCGAAAGGTTCTTTATCTTTGGGATTGCGCCTTTTCCCTGCGCGAGTGCGTCAATCACGGTTCCACGGAATTCTGCGAGGTGTAAATCCGCCGTCAATTGTTAGCATTTCACCGGTGATGTAACTTGCATCGTTAGATAACAAGAATTTGACACCAGCAGCGATTTCTTCTGCTTCACCAAAGCGTTCCATAGCGTGCATCTCTCTAATTGATGGATCTACTCTTCCTGATCTCAACCCTTCTTCAAGGAGTGGAGTATTGATATAGCCAGGAACAACGGCATTTACGCGGATACCGAATTCTGCCCATTCCACCGCGAGGGTGCGAGTGAC